>NZ_JALNPM010000006.1:0-177816 GCF_024520875.1 Pantoea sp. Ft-CA_14
GAACCGCGCAGCGGCGCGAGGACCGCCAGCCCCTGCCCGGCACCAGACTGCGTTATCACCTGTCGCTTAACTGACTGGCATTAAGCTTAACGCTCCCTTTTTGCTGTTCAGCGATCAGGCATGTGCCACTGGCGTAGCCTGATGATTCGCTTTGCGCAGCAGCATCACCAGATAAATCAGCGCCACAGCAGCGATCATCACGAACAGCAGCTGGTCAGAATAATTCTGCATCAGAACAGAGGTCATTGCCGGTCCAGCCAGACTGCCCACGGTATAACTCATCAGCAGTGCCTGATTCATCGCTACCAGTTCATGATGTGCGACCGTCTCGCAAGCCCAGGACATCGCCACCGGATAGAGTGTGAAGCCTGCCAGCCCCAGAACAAATAGCGCTGGTGCCATCGCGGCATTGGTTAACATGGCCATCGCACCCAGGATAACCACAAAGACCTGAACTCGCAGCACCAGCATGCGACCAAAACGATCGGCCAGACGGCCAATGGGCCACTGGCCCACAATGCCTGCGCTGACCAGCAACGCCATCCAGTAACCCACATTGGCATCACTCATTCCCTGATGTGACAGGTAAAGCGGCATCAGGCCATAAAGCGAGCCCAGAAGGATGCCAGAGATAATGCAGCCATTGATGCCCAGACGTGAGCTACGGCGACGCAGCATCGGCCAGATGCGGGCCGGAGCGGCTTCTGTCGCTTCACCGCTGGCGGAGACGCGAGTAAAGACCAGTGGCAGCACGGCGCAGAAGACCAGCGACGTCACCCACGGAATCACGCTGAGTAATTCCGTAGACAGTTTGCTGACCAGCAACTGGCCTGTCACGGTGCCGATGTAATAGACAACCATATAGGCCGCCAGCAGCTGTCCCCGATTACGTACCGTTCCGCTGCACAGAAGTGCGCTCTCGACCACCACCCACATCAGCGCACAGCCGACACCGGCGATGAAACGCATTGAACTCCATGCCCAGAAACCCGACATCATCGCCAGGCACAGGGTTGCGACGGCAAACATCAAGGTAGCCAGGTAGTAGCTGCGGTTGAAGCCGTAATGCCTGATTAACCAGCCAGCCAGCAGAGTTCCTGCGAGATTACCGGTGTAATAGGAGGAGCTTACGATGCCCACCTGCCAGGTTGTCAGTAAGTCATGCGTCAGCCATAGTGGAACGAGCGTATTCAGCACGGCAATTGCGACCGTCATTAACATCAGGCCGCAAAGCAGCAATATCACGGGGCGTGACCAGGTTGACATAGGGGATAGAAACCAGAGCAAATGAAGGAAATTGCGCGCAGTTTGCCACTGGCTTTTTTAAAGTCAATGGGCGAACTTTAACGGCAGCACATTTTGCTGTGCGACAATTTAATTTACTAATCTTCAGTGGGTTACAATCGTAAGAAGCGGCAGGTCGCTAAATGCTATCTCTATGAAAAACTAGGTTTTTAGCCATTCCGGCCTGGCTGATATCGATAACGTTTATTTGTGATTAAAATGAGGCCTGACAGAACAGTTTTTCCGGAGCAATAATATAAAAAAACCCGGCCATGGCCGGGTTCAGAGAGTTACTGTTGCTTAGCCGATAATTTCGACGCCATTCATATAGGGGCGTAAAACCTCAGGCACAGTGATGCGGCCATCTTCCTGCTGATAATTTTCCAGCACCGCCACCAGGGTACGGCCTACGGCCAGCCCTGAGCCATTCAGGGTATGAACCAGACGCGGTTTCTTATCCTGTTTGTTGCGGCAACGCGCCTGCATACGACGCGCCTGGAAATCACCCATGTTGGAACAGGATGAAATTTCACGATAGGTATTCTGCGCCGGTAGCCAGACTTCCAGATCGTAAGTTTTAGTCGATCCAAAGCCCATATCGCCGGTGCAGAGTAAAACCTTACGATATGGCAGGTTCAGCAGCTGCAGCACTTTCTCAGCGTGACCGGTCAGCTCTTCCAGGGCATCCATTGACTGCTCCGGCGTGACGATCTGCACCATCTCAACTTTGTCGAACTGGTGCATACGGATCAGGCCACGCGTGTCACGACCGTAAGAACCCGCTTCAGAACGGAAGCACGGCGTATGCGCAGTCAGTTTAACCGGCAGGCTATCCTCTTCGAGGATCTCATCACGCACCAGGTTAGTCAGCGGCACTTCCGCAGTAGGAATTAACGCATAGTTGCTGCTGTCTGACTCCTCTTCCAGCGGACGGGTGTGGAACAGGTCTTCGCCAAACTTAGGCAGCTGTCCGGTACCGTAAAGCGTTTCGTGGTTAACCAGATAAGGCACGTAGGTTTCAAGGTAGCCATGCTGCTCGGTGTGCAGGTCAATCATAAACTGACTCAGTGCACGGTGCAGGCGGGCAATCTGCCCCTGCATGACCACAAAGCGTGAACCGGTCAGTTTCACGGCAGACGCAAAATCCAGGCCTTTAGCCGCTTCACCCAGCTCAACGTGATCTTTAACCGGGAAGCTGAACTCGCGCGGGGTACCCCAGCGGCTCACTTCCTGGTTTTCGCTGTCATCTTTGCCCAGCGGCACTTCATCGGCCGGAATGTTCGGCAGTGCCAGTGAGAAGTCACGGATTTGATTCTGCAGTTCATCCAGTTCTGCTTTTGCGGCATCCAGGCGTTCGCCCAGCGCGTTCACTTCCTGACGCAGCGGCTCGATGTCTTCCCCACGTGCTTTGGCCTGACCGATGGATTTGGATCGGGAGTTACGCTCTGCCTGCAGATTTTCTGTTTCCACCTGCAGCACTTTGCGACGCTCTTCAAGCGAACGCAGCGTTTCCACATCCAGTTTGTATCCCCGGCGTGCCAGTTTTTCTGCGACTGCGTCTGGCTCGTTACGCAGCAGATTGGGATCGAGCATGCTTATCCTGTGTATAAAAAGTTGGTTGAAAGAAGGGACGCATTCCAGCGGAATGCGTTGAAAACATTGCCCACATTACCGTAACGTCTGTTTCAGCGGTAGCGTTTTGTCGGGCTATTTTGATCCTGCTCAGCCAGCCAGCTTAGCTTTTCACCAATCTTGCCTTCAAGCCCGCGCTGGGTTGGGGTGTAATAGCGCGCGCTGGCCAGTTCCTGCGGAAAATAGACTTCACCCGCGGCATAGGCGTTGGTTTCATCATGGGCATAACGGTACTCTTTACCCAGGCCCATCTCTTTCATCAGCTTAGTCGGGGCATTGCGCAGATGTTCCGGCACATCGTAATCGGGATGGTCGCGCGCATCACGCATTGCGGCTTTAAACGCGTTGTAGACCGCATTACTTTTAGGCGCGCAAGCCAGATAAACAATGGCCTGGGCAATCGCACGCTCCCCTTCTGCCGGACCGACGCGCGTGAAGCAATCCCAGGCCGCAATCGCCACCTGCATACCGCGCGGATCGGCGTTGCCGACATCTTCGGAGGCGATTGCCAGCAACCGACGAGCCACATAGAGCGGATCGCCGCCCGCAGTGATAATGCGCGCATACCAGTAGAGCGCCGCATCCGGTGCGGAGCCGCGTACCGATTTGTGCAGTGCGGAAATCAGATCGTAAAAACGATCGCCTTTATTATCAAACCGCGCGGATCGCTCACCAGAGACTTCGTTAAGCAGCTGCGGCGTCAGTTCTCGCTGACCTGATGCGGTGATTTCGGCCATATCAGCCATCATTTCCAGCGTATTCAGTGCCCGACGTGCATCACCATTAACCAGTTCAGCGATCATCCTGCGTGTGTTGTCCGGCAGCACGATGTCACTGTCGCCATAACCTCGCGCTTTATCCTGCATCGCCTGATCCAGCACCTGCTCAATATCTTCCAGAGTCAGTGATTTCAGCAGGTAAACGCGGGCGCGTGACAACAACGCAGAGTTAAGTTCAAAAGAGGGGTTTTCGGTGGTCGCACCAATAAAGGTAATGGTGCCATCTTCGATATGGGGCAGAAAGGCATCCTGCTGGCTCTTGTTGAACCGATGGACCTCGTCCACAAACAGGATCGTGCGCCGCCCGGCATGTTTATTCTGACGGGCCCGCTCAATCGCCTCACGGATCTCTTTTACGCCGGAGGTGACGGCCGAAATACGCTCCACATCGGCGTTACCGTAATGGGCAATGATCTCAGCCAGCGTGGTCTTGCCGGTCCCGGGAGGTCCCCACAGGATCATTGAATGCAGGTGCCCTGCTTCAATCGCGCGCGGCAGAGGTTTGCCTGCGCCCAGCAGATGTTGCTGACCAATGTACTGTTTCAATGTTTCTGGCCGCATACGCGCGGCCAGAGGTTTGAAATTTTCGGTGGAAAAATCCAGGGACAGGTTACTCACCGTGACCTCACTGACGTTGGTCGTCCACCGTCACGCCTTTTGGCGGTGTGAACGTGAATTTATCCGGGCTGATAGCGCCATTCTGCTGGCTTTTCAGCTGGTAATCGCTGCGCTGGCCATCCTGCTCGATAGCACTGAAGCGGTTGATGGTCCCGCTGGACGTCACCTGGATGGTGAACTGTTTCAGGTTGCCGTCGCTGTTCTTAGGTGTCAGTTCAAAATTGTCACCCTGCTGTTTGATATTGTACTGCTTCCAGTCATTTGACTGGTTGCGGGCAATCAGCATAAAGGGCGTGTTGCTGGTCGCATTCTGCAACAGGCTGACTGTCGCCTGCTCAACAAACGGGTTGTAGAACCACAGCGATTTACCGTCGGAGATGATGATGCTTTCGTCCGGCGCGGTCATGTGCCAGTTAAACAGGCTGGGACGTTTTACCCACAATTCGCCTTCGCCGTCCTGCACATTCGCGCCGCTGCTGTCGGTCACTTTTTGGGTGAAGCTGGCGTGGAAGCTGCTGACCTTGTTCAGGCGCTGTTGCAGATCACTGGAAGCATCAGCCAGAACGCTGGCTGAAGAAAAGGTGGCCAACAGGCCCAGAGCGATTACGCGTAATTTCATCTGCTTCAATTCCTTATTTAAACGTTCCCATCGATAACTGCATTAAGCCTGGCCGCCGTTCCGCCATCAGAACAGAGGAAAAAACCGAAAGCTGATTCAGATATGGGGTTTAACCGCATAAAAACAATGAGCCAGTCGGAACTGGCTCATTGCGTTGTGTTTCAAAACATTTAGCCACTACATATCGTGTGGCGGTGGCGACAGCACTTCACGGTTACCATTGTGTCCTGGTGCAGAAACGATGCCCTGCGCTTCCATCTGTTCAATGATACGTGCCGCGCGGTTATAGCCGATGCGGAACTGACGCTGAACGCCTGAAATCGACGCACGGCGCTTATCGACCACAAAACCGACCGCCTGATCGAACAGCGGATCGAGCTCTTCATCACTGTCGATGCCACCGGCATTTTCGCTCTCTTCGCCCGCCGTAATGCTGTCGATATATTGCGGACGACCACGCGCTTTCCAGTCCTGAACCACTGCATGCACTTCCTGGTCACGAACAAACGCACCGTGAACACGAATCGGCAGCGAGGAGTTCGGCGGCATGTAGAGCATGTCACCCATACCCAGCAATGACTCCGCTCCGCCCTGATCGAGAATGGTACGTGAATCAATTTTGCTGGAAACGGTAAAGGCGATACGCGTCGGAATGTTCGCTTTGATCAGACCGGTAATGACATCCACGGATGGACGCTGTGTCGCCAGTACCAGATGGATGCCGGCAGCACGGGCTTTCTGTGCCAGGCGGGCAATCAGCTCTTCCACCTTTTTACCGACTGCCATGATCAGGTCAGCAAACTCATCGACCATCACAACAATATAAGGCAGCTTCTCCAGAACCGGCGGCGTCATATCCATGCTGTCGCCCGGCTTCCAGAACGGATCGGGAATCGGACGACCCATCGCTTCGGCCTGTTCCACTTTTTCGTTGTAGCCCGCCAGATTACGCACGCCCAGCGCCGACATCAGCTTGTAGCGACGCTCCATTTCACCGACGCTCCAGCGCAGCGCATTGGCAGCATCCTTCATGTCTGTGACCACTTCGGTCAGCAGATGCGGAATACCTTCATAGACCGACAGCTCAAGCATTTTCGGGTCGATCATGATGAAGCGAACTTCTTCCGGCGTCGCCTTATACAGCATGCTGATAATCATGGCGTTCACGCCCACAGACTTACCAGAACCGGTGGTACCGGCGACAAGTAAGTGTGGCATTTTCGCCAGATCGGCCACCACCGGCTGACCGGCAATATCTTTACCCAGTACGACGGCCAGCGGTGAAGGGTTGTCGCGGAATTTAGGACAATCCAGCACTTCACGCAGATAGACGGTCTGACGATGCTTGTTTGGCAGTTCCAGACCTACGTAGGGTTTGCCTGGGATCACTTCCACCACACGAACCGCTACCGTCGACAGCGAACGCGCCAGATCGCGGGACAGATTGGAGATACGCGCCGCTTTAACGCCCGGTGCCAGGTCAAGTTCGAAACGGGTAATAACCGGGCCAGGCGAGATACCGACCACCTCCGCTTTGACGCGATAATCGCCTAAGCGCGACTCCACCAGACGGGCAGTCTGCTCCAGCGAGAACATATCAACCGGTTCTTCCTCTTCAGGCGGTGCGGTCAGCAGATCCAGCGAAGGCAGTGGCGTGGAAGGTTTCTCCAGCGGCTGCTCGTGACGCATCAGGAATGGATGAATCAGGCTGTCATGCAGTGAAGGTCTCGCCTCTTCCACCGGCTGAACCGGCGCTGCCGCTGGCGTGCCAAAGGCAGGCGCAGCGTAAGCCGGAGCCTGAGGAGCCGCAGGGGCACCATAAGCGGGCGCAGAGGTTGCCGCAGGCGCAGCATAGTCAGGTTCAGACGGTGCTGCCGGGGCGCTATAGGCAGGTTCTGCCGGGGCAAAGCTGGCTGGTGCAGGAACATGAGCCGGAGCCTGAGGTCTTGAAACCTCACTCACCTGCTGCCAGGGTTCGTGTGAAACCGCTGGAGCTTCAGGTTCTGGCGTCGCCGCAATGGTAAACAGCGGTTCAGAAGGACCGTCATCCACCAGATCTTTCATCGGTGAAAAATCAAACGCTGAGGCGGTATCAATATTGAATACCGGCTCTTTTTTCACTTCTGG
This sequence comes from Pantoea sp. Ft-CA_14, assembly GCF_024520875.1. Classification (NCBI taxonomy): domain Bacteria; kingdom Pseudomonadati; phylum Pseudomonadota; class Gammaproteobacteria; order Enterobacterales; family Erwiniaceae; genus Pantoea; species Pantoea sp. Ft-CA_14. The sequence continues at coordinate 7,060 of NZ_JALNPM010000006.1, forward strand.
CTCATAGCGCTGCTGTTGCTGCTCGGCGAACTGACGGGCCAGTGCATCCTGCTGCTGTGCATCCTGTTCATCTTCCTCGTCCTGCTGCCAGCTGGTGCCGTAACGCTGCTGCTGTTCAGACTGGAAAGCCTGTCGCAGTTCAGCCTGCTGCAGCGCCTCTTCAGCATCCGGAGCAGAGGAAACGGAGCCAGCACTAACCGGTTCGGTCTCTTCCGTTTTCGCTTTCTCTTCTGCCATGCGCTGAGAAGGCAGCTTAATGCCATAAGAGGCCAGCTCACGACGGGTTGGCAGTTTTACCGGGTTAGGACGCGGCAGTGCCGGGCCGATACCTTGTTTAACCTGCGGATTGAGATTGGTTTCAGGGGCTAAATCAAAAACAGGCGCAGTACGCGTTGTTGCCTGGGCTGCCGTTGCAGCGGCTGCCGCAGGGATGGCTGACGTATCCCGCCAGTTACCCATTTTAGGTTCATCATCGTCGTAAGCACTGAACGACGGCGTAGCCGGAGCGTCGTCTGGCATTTCAAAGTGATAAAGCGGTGGTGAGTCTGCGGGTGCAGAAGCACTCTGCGGCGGCGTCGGGGAATTCGCCACACTCTGCGGAGCTGGCGCGCTCTGTGCGTACGCAGGCGCAGGTTGTGCAGACGGCGATGCAGGGATGGATGTCGCTGACGCGGCAGGCGCCGAAGCTGTAACCGCAGCAGCAGGTGCAGCGACAGATGCTGGCGTCACCGTGGCTGCAGGGGCGAGGGTCACCTCGGCGGCTTCAGCGGTGGCCGCGACTGCCGCACTGGTGGCTGCTGCAGCTTTAGCCAGCAGCGGATCCTGTTGTGACGCCGCAGGCTCAGCAGCTGCACGTGGGGCAGAAAGCAGCACATCATCATCCTGATCGGCGGCATGAAGCTCAGGCACATCCGCGTATTCACGGGCGTCCCGCCCGTCATCCTCTTCCTGCCAGGGTTCATCGTGACGAGAGCGGTTGCTTGCAAACGTCAGTACGCCCATGACTACGCCACCAATTCTTTCTGCAATGGTGAGCCATGACCAGCCGGTGTAAAGGGTAATGCCCGCCGCCCAGACGCAGAGCAGCATCAGCGTGCCGCCAGCCGGACTGAACCAGGGTGCAATAGCATTACTGACCAGGCTGCCGATCACGCCGCCCGAGGCAAAGTACCAGATATCATCGGCATTCAGCGCCGCCATACCACAGGTCGTCACCACCAGCGCGAGGACGCCAATTAAGCGCAGCCCGACGGCAAAGTAGTCAAAGTAGTCCTGGCTGTCGCGCTGACGGAAAGCAATCCAGCACAGTCCCAGGATGACGGGCGGAATGGCATACGCCATCACACCAAAGATGAAAAGTAAGGTGTCAGCCAGCCAGGCACCGACGCTGCCGCCGATATTATGGATAGGTTCATGCCAGGCCGTTTGCGACCAGCTCGGGTCGGAAGGGTTAAAACTGACCAGAGAAACCATCAGGTAGATGGCAAACAGCGCCACCAGAATGAGCATTGCTTCCAGCAGACGACGTCCACTGCTCATCGATTGTAACGAAACGTCTTTATCTTCTGTATATTCCTGGCTCAAGAGGACTCTCCAGGTGCCTGTAAAGTAAGAAGCAACAGCGCCGGGCGAGCCCGACGCTGATCCTGTATGAATGCACAGGAGTGTACCGAAATCTCACAGGTTTTGCACCTGCCCCGCATCAGCGAGTTTTGATCACCAGTCGATTGCTCTGTTTAACCTCTTCCATCACCACATACGTACGCGTGTCGTTTACGCCCGGCAGGCGCAACAGGGTTTCACCCAGCAGCTTACGGTAGGCTGACATATCAGGTACGCGCGTTTTCAGCAGGTAGTCGAAATCGCCGGAAACGAGGTGACACTCTTGAGTTTCCTCAAGTTTTTGCACAGCGGCGTTAAATTGCTCAAACACATCCGGTGCACCACGATTCAGAGTAATCTCAACGAACACCAGCAGCGACGCATCCAGATAGTGCGGGTTCAACTGCGCGGTGTAGCCAAGAATAAATCCCTGACGTTCGAGACGACGCACGCGTTCAAGACATGGCGTAGGCGATAAGCCTACGCGTTTGGAAAGCTCTACGTTTGAAATGCGACCATCTTTCTGAAGTTCATTCAGAATGTTCCTGTCAATTCTGTCGAGGTCTTTCCCGGGGCGTTTCTTATTGTCTACCATTATTATTGTCTCTCTTAATTCCTTCCCTTTACCTGCCACGCCCTGAAAACGCTCATTGTTCGGGGCATTTCTGAAGTGAGCTAACAGAGCCTGTGTTCTGACACCTATCGATATGACGCATGTTGTCTGTCCACATCATGCGTCATTATCCATATCAGGCTGCTTTTATTCGGCGTTACGTGCAAAACGGGCGATGAAAACCTGTTTTGTTCCGATAAATGTTATTCGCTTCTGATAATGTTTTCGCAAAAGCGCAGGCGATTGTCAAAGTAAAATCACCAAATTCAGGACAAGATGCCAGACAGTTCGCTGGGTATCTGTTTTTAAATGACTATTTTTCCACTATTGCACCCCTCTGACCCGAGTTTTGCCCCCTTTTGGCGCATTGGCCAGGCAAAACCGTCGCTCATCGTCTACGCCGTTTGCAGCTATCGTTAACAAAATTGCCGAAGCCTTGTCATTGTCGCCGGATATTCCCTACAATCGCAGGCTATGTCAGCCGAATGAAACTGAGGAACGCATGAGTACGGCCAAACACAGTAAGTTACTCATTCTGGGCTCCGGCCCAGCGGGTTATACCGCAGCCGTTTATGCTGCACGCGCCAATCTGAACCCAGTACTGATCACGGGTCTGGAAAAAGGCGGACAGCTGACCACTACCACCGAGGTGGAGAACTGGCCGGGCGACCCGCACGATCTGACAGGTCCATCGCTGATGGAGCGGATGCATGAGCATGCCGAAAAATTTAATACTGAGATCATTTTCGATCACATTCACACCGTCGATTTGCAGAACCGTCCGTTCCGCCTTACGGGTGACAGCGGCGAATACACGGCAGATGCCCTGATCATCGCCACCGGTGCGTCAGCGCGCTACCTCGGTCTGCCTTCCGAAGAGGCCTTCAAAGGCAAAGGCGTCTCTGCCTGTGCAACCTGTGACGGCTTCTTCTATCGCAACCAGAAAGTCGCGGTGATTGGCGGTGGCAACACGGCTGTGGAAGAGGCGCTCTACCTGGCGAATATTGCGGCTGAAGTGCACCTTATTCACCGTCGTGACAGCTTCCGCGCAGAGAAGATCCTGATCGACCGCCTGATGGAAAAAGTGCGCAATGGCAATATCGTTCTGCACACCCATCGCACGCTGGAAGAAGTGGTGGGCGATCAGATGGGTGTCACCGGTCTGACGCTGCGTTCTACCCAGAACAGTGATGAGACAGAAGCGCTGGAGGTGGCGGGTCTCTTTGTTGCTATCGGACACAGTCCGAATACGGCCATTTTTGAGGGTCAGCTGGCGCTGGAGAACGGTTACATCAAAGTTCAGTCAGGTCTGCACGGCAACGCCACTCAGACCAGCATCCCTGGCGTCTTTGCGGCAGGCGATGTGATGGACCATATCTATCGTCAGGCGATCACCTCTGCGGGCACCGGCTGTATGGCCGCGTTAGACGCTGAGCGCTTTCTTGACGGACTGGTTAAAAACGATCAGTAAGTTGTTAACCCTCTGATCTCAAATGTTCCAGGCGACGGTTTTTCCGTCGCCTTTTTTATTGCTCTCATGCTAGATTCTTGCGCCTGAAGAGATGGAAATGTCTTTCCATTTTCACCCGTCATCGACATTCATCATGGTCTCGCATGGACAAATCGCGGCAGCAGCATCTTACCCGCTGGCTTCGTCAGCAACGTCATTTCGCCGGTCGCTGGTTGCGACTCAACACCCTGCTGGGCATGGCAAGTGCACTTCTGATCATTGCTCAGGCGGGTTTACTGGCCTTGCTGCTGCAGGCTCTGATTGTTGACCAGCAGCCGCGTGAATCCCTGACTGTCAGCATCCTGCTGTTACTGCTCTGCTTTGTGCTCCGCGCCCTGATTAACTATGCCCGTGAACTGACCGGTTATCGTGCCGGACAGGCTATCCGTCAGGCTTTACGTCAGCAGGTATTAGACCGATTGTCTGATCTGGGGCCGGCGTGGATTCAGGGAAAGCCAGCCGGCAGCTGGGCGACGCTGCTGCTGGAGCAGATCGAAGAGATGCAGGAGTATTACGCGCGCTATCTGCCGCAGATGACCCTGGCGGTGCTGATCCCCTGCTGCATTCTGCTGACTATTTTTCCGCTCAACTGGACGGCGGGTCTGATCCTGTTTGCCACCGCGCCACTGATTCCGCTGTTTATGGCGCTGGTCGGGATGGGTGCGGCCGAGGCCAACCGCCGGAACTTCCTGGTGCTGGCCCGCCTGAGCGGTAACTTTCTCGACCGCCTGCGCGGCAGAGAGACGCTGCGGCTGTTTCATCGTGGCGCAGCGGAGCAGCAGGCGGTTGCCACCGCCACCACCGATTTTCGCCAGCGCACCATGGAAGTGCTGCGCTTAGCCTTTCTCTCCTCTGCCGTACTGGAGTTTTTTGCCTCGCTGGCGATTGCCGTGGTGGCCGTCTACTTTGGCTTCTCCTATCTGGGCGAATTGCATTTTGGTGATTACGGCCAGGGCGTGACGCTGTTTGCCGGCTTTCTGGTGCTGATCCTCGCCCCGGAGTTTTTCCAGCCGCTGCGCGATCTCGGCGCTTTCTATCACGCCAAAGCCCAGGCTGTAGGCGGTGCCGATGCCCTTGAAGCCTTTATGCAGGCGACGCCTGCCACCGCGCCGCAGGAAGGCCAGTTGCCCTTCACTGCCGATCGCTCAATCGCACTTACCGCCGAAGATCTGCGTGTCTGTGCGCCTGATGGTCAGGTGTTGTGCGGCCCGCTCTCTTTTACTGTCGTCCCTGGCGAACAGATTGCGCTGGTCGGTCAAAGCGGGGCAGGTAAAACGGCCCTGATGAACGCCCTGCTCGGTTTTCTGCCTTATCAGGGTTCGCTGAAAGCGAATGGCGTTGAACTTCGCGATATACGACGGAGTGACTGGCATCAGCAACTCAGTTGGGTAGGACAGAATCCTCAGTTACCGGCCGCCACCTTGCGCGACAATATCGTGATGAATGCGGCCTGGGATGACGAGCGTTTTGCGGCGCTGCTGGAGTCGTGCGGCATTAATGAGTTCCTGCCTCGGCTGCCCCAGGGCATTGACACCCAGCCCGGCGATGGCGGTAATCAGCTGTCGGTGGGTCAGGCGCAGCGGGTCGCGGTCGCGCGCGCACTCTATAAATCCTCGCATTTTTTGCTGCTCGATGAACCCGCAGCCAGCCTGGATGCGCTCAGTGAACGTCATGTGATGCTGGCACTTAACCAGGCGGCAGCCCGCCAGACCACGCTGATGATAACTCATCAGATTGATACGCTAAGTCACTGGCAGACCCTCTGGGTAATGGAAGCCGGTAAGCTGGTGCAACAGGGTAACTGGCAGCAGCTGTCGCAACAGCCGGGTGCGTTCAGTGAGATGCTGAAGCATCGTCAACAGGAGATTCGCTGATGTCCGCCTTGCGTCCTTTTCTTCGTCTCTGGCTGCGCCACCCTTATCGCCTGGCGCTGGGCATCGTGCTGGCGATTGTTACCCTGCTGGCCAGCATCGGCCTGCTGACGCTTTCAGGCTGGTTTCTGGCCGCCTCGTCAGTGGCAGGCGTAGCCGGTCTCTATACCTTCAACTATATGCTGCCTGCGGCAGGCGTACGTGGCGCCGCCATCATTCGCACTGCCGCACGCTATGCTGAACGGCTGGTCAGCCACGATGCAACATTCAGGGTTCTTCAGCATCTGCGTGTCCACACCTTCAGTCGCCTGATGGCCCTTTCGCCAGGCCAGCTTTCGCGGTTCCGGCAGGCGGACCTGCTCAACCGCTTCGTGGCCGATGTCGATACGCTGGATCACCTCTATCTGCGCGTCATCTCGCCGCTGATCGGCGCACTGGTGGTGATTGTCGTGGTTACCCTCGGAATGAGCTTTATCGATCTTCAGCTGGCACTGACGCTGGGCGGCATCATGCTGAGTACGCTGGTGGTGATGCCAGCGCTGTTTTACCGTCTGGGATCGCCCGCAGGCGGCACGATTGCCCGTGGGCGCGCCCGCTGGCGCTTACAGCTGATGCAGTGGCTGGCGGCTCAGGCTGAGCTCACCCTGTACGGTGCCTCGCGGGACTGGCGTCAGCAACTTGATGAAGATGAACAGCGCTGGCAGCAGGCTCAGAGCCAGCAACAGCGCTTGCAGGCTGCGGCACAGAGCCTGCTGCTGCTGATCAGCGGCGTAACCGTCACACTGTTGCTCTGGCTCAGTGCGGCGACAATCAGCCAGCAGCAGTTGCCCGGCTCGCTGATTGCCCTGGTGGTGTTTTGCGCGCTGGCTGCTTTCGAGGCGCTGGCACCGGTTGCAGGGGCCTTTCTGCCCATGTCGCAGGTGATAAATGCCGCTCAGCGAGTCAATGACATTATCGATCAGTCACCCGCTATCACCTTTCCGGCAGATTCAGACGCCCGGCCAGGACGACTCGCGGTTGCTATCGATCAGCTCGACTTCAGCTATCCCGACCGCCCGGATAAGGTGCTGAACCGCTTTACCCTTAAGGTGGCAGCCGGTGAACACATTGCACTGCTGGGGCCGACCGGCTGCGGCAAATCCACTCTGCTGGCGCTGTTAACCCGTGGCTGGGATAGCCAGCACGGTGTTATCAGCCTGAATGACCTGCCGATCACCGCATGGTCAGAGCCAGCGCTGCGTCAGCGCATCAGCGTGGTGACTCAGCGGGTTCATCTCTTCAGTCAGAGCCTGCGTGATAACCTACTGCTGGCCTGTCCCGATGCTACTGATGAGCAGTTACGCCGCGTGCTGAATGACGTCGGCCTGCAGCGCCTGCTTGAGAGCCCGGAAGGATTAAACGCCTGGATGGGAGAAGGCGGTCGCCCGCTGTCAGGCGGCGAACTGCGTCGGCTGGCGCTGGCGCGTGCGTTACTGCATAACGGCGATCTCTGGCTGCTGGATGAACCCACCGAAGGACTGGATGCCACAACCGAGCAGCATATCCTCACCCTGCTGCAGCGGCTGACCGCTGGCAAGACCGTAATAATGGTCACCCACCGGCTCAGCGGCCTGGAGCAGATGGATCGCATCTGCGTGATGGATAATGGCGTGATTGTGGAACAGGGAAGTCATGCCGAATTAATCTCAAAAGCGGGTCGGTACTGGCGTTTCCGGCAGCGGATTGCGCTATAGTCTTAGCGAAATGCTGATAGGTAACAAAACGCGATGAGACTGGTACAACTGTCACGGGAATCTTTGCAATTTCCCCCACCGGAGATGGCGCTGCGCGAGCCAAACGGCCTGCTGGCCATGGGGGGTGATCTCTCCCCTGCCCGGTTACTTAACGCTTATCAGCGCGGCATCTTTCCGTGGTTTTCTTCTGGCGACCCGATTCTCTGGTGGTCGCCCGATCCCCGTGCAGTGCTGTTGCCTGAGCAGTTTCATCTCAGCCGGAGCATGAAGCGTTTCCACAGCCGTTCGCCCTATCGGGTGACGATGAATGAGTCATTTGCCGAGGTGATCGAGGGCTGTGCCACCGGTCGCGAGGAAGGCACCTGGATCACCTTTGAAATGAAGCGCGCCTGGTTGCGATTGTATGAACTGGGCCACGCCCACTCCATTGAGGTGTGGGATGAACATCAGCTGGCAGGTGGCATGTATGGGCTGGCGATGGGGCAAATCTTCTGCGGCGAATCAATGTTCAGCCGTCAGCAGAATGCGTCAAAAACCGCACTTTGGGTATTTTGTCAGCATTTCCTCAGACATCAGGGCCGTCTGGTGGATTGTCAGGTACTTAACCCTCATACGGCCTCTTTGGGCGCGCAGGAGATCCCACGCGCTGACTATCTGCAATATGTACAAAGCCTTGCGTGCCAGCCTGTCAGCGATGGCTGCTGGCAGACACAAACCCTTTTTTAGTCGCACAGAGATGTTTTGCACACATAAAGGCGTATTAAGTGGTATAATGGTCGAGTTTGGTATGTCGTCCGCGCTTCGCAATAACGAGCCGGAATTGCCAGGCTGGGAATCTCAACGCACTCTCGGAACTGTTTTCAATCGTGCGCGTGTAACCGGTTGATACAGATTCTTAGCCCGCTAATCCCCCGCAGACGTCACATAAACACCCTAATTTTACCGGATGCGCGCGACTGACGTGCACCCCGGCAAAGCGTTGGCAAAATCGCCGACGGTTCTTTACATAAATCGTTGAATTGGGCATTATCTTGCCGGTTCAACTGAAAGGTAGTACACCCAGAGGATTCGATGGCCAAAGAAGACAATATTGAAATGCAAGGTACCGTACTGGATACGTTACCTAACACCATGTTCCGCGTAGAACTTGAGAACGGACACGTGGTTACTGCTCATATCTCCGGTAAAATGCGCAAAAACTACATCCGCATCCTGACGGGTGACAAAGTGACCGTTGAGCTGACCCCGTACGACCTGAGCAAAGGCCGCATTGTCTTCCGTAGTCGCTAATTTGCAGTAATCTCATCGCTCTGCAATTTGCAGCGAAAAAAAAGGCCGGATTTTAATCCGGCCTTTTTCATATCTGCAGCAGGTGATTAATGCACCGTGCCTTCGGTTTTGCGTTTTTCAGCACTCAGGAAGTGATAGGTCAGTTCACCTTTCTCACGATCCAGCGCCACTGACACCGAGCCGCCATCCACCAGCGAACCAAACAGCAGTTCATTGGCTAACGGTTTCTTCAGGCTGTCCTGCACGGTGCGCGCCATCGGACGAGCGCCCATCGCTTTGTCGTAGCCTTTCTCAGCAAGCCAGTCGCGTGCTTCATCGCTGACTTCCAGCGACACGCCTTTGGCATCCAGCTGCGCCTGCAACTCGACAATGAACTTGTCGACCACCTGATGGATCACCTCTGGTGACAGGTGACTGAACCAGATAATGTTGTCGAGACGGTTACGAAACTCTGGAGAAAACATCTTTTTGATCTCTTCCATGGCATCGGTGCTGTTGTCCTGATGAATCAGGCCAATCGACTTACGTTCAGTCTCGCGGACACCGGCGTTAGTGGTCATGACCAGCACCACATTGCGGAAGTCCGCTTTGCGACCGTTGTTGTCGGTCAGCATACCGTTATCCATCACCTGCAGCAGCAGGTTGAAGACATCCGGGTGTGCTTTCTCAATCTCATCCAGCAACACCACCGCATGAGGATGCTTAATCACCGCATCCGTCAGCAGGCCGCCCTGATCAAAACCGACGTAACCCGGAGGCGCACCAATCAAACGGCTGACGGTGTGACGCTCCATATACTCGGACATATCAAAGCGCAGCAACTCAATGCCCAGCGCTTTCGCCAGCTGCACGGTGACTTCCGTTTTACCGACACCGGTAGGCCCGGCAAACAGGAAGGAACCGACGGGCTTACGATCCTGACCCAGACCTGCACGGCTCATTTTGATCGCTTCCGTCAGCGCCTCAATGGCGTTGTCCTGACCAAACACCAGCATCTTCAGACGATCGCCCAGATTTTTCAGCGTATCGCGGTCGCTTGCTGACACGCTTTGCTCAGGAATACGGGCAATACGGGCCACCACCGTTTCAATGTCAGAGACGTTGATGGTTTTCTTGCGCTTACTGGCTGGCATCAGGCGCGCTCGCGCACCCGCTTCATCAATCACATCAATCGCCTTGTCAGGCAGATGACGGTCGTTGATATATTTCACCGCCAGTTCCACGGCTGCGCGCACCGCTTTCGCGGTATAGCGCACATCGTGATGCGCTTCGTACTTGGTCTTCAGGCCATTCAGGATCTGCACGGTCTCTTCTGGTGAAGGCTCCGTGATATCGATCTTCTGGAAGCGACGCGCCAGGGCACGATCTTTTTCAAAGATGTTGCTGAATTCCTGATAGGTGGTGGAACCCATCACCCGAATCTTGCCAGAGGAAAGAAGAGGTTTGATCAGGTTCGCAGCATCGACCTGCCCGCCGGATGCAGCACCCGCACCGATGATGGTATGGATCTCATCGATAAACAGAATGCTGTGTTCGTCCTGCTCCAGCTGTTTCAGCAGCGCTTTGAAACGTTTTTCAAAGTCACCACGGTACTTGGTGCCGGCTAATAACGAACCGATATCCAGCGAGTAGATCGTGCAGTCTTTCATCACTTCCGGTACATCGCCCTGCTCTATGCGCCAGGCGAGACCTTCAGCAATGGCGGTTTTACCCACACCCGACTCACCCACCAGCAGCGGGTTATTTTTACGGCGACGACATAGCACCTGAACGGTACGTTCCAGCTCTTTATCGCGACCAATCAGTGGATCAATACCACCGACGCGAGCAAGCTGATTAAGATTGGTGGTGAAGTTTTCCATACGCTCCTCCCCGCCTGCTTGCTCTTCGTTAACCGGATTTTCTGCGCCTGGCGCCTGGCCGGACTCATCTTTACGCGTACCGTGAGAGATGAAGTTCACCACATCAAGGCGGCTCACTTCATGTTTGCGTAGCAGATAAGCCGCTTGCGACTCCTGCTCGCTGAAAATGGCGACCAGCACATTCGCACCGGAGACTTCGCTGCGACCGGATGACTGGACATGGAAAACCGCACGCTGCAGGACGCGCTGGAAGCTAAGCGTGGGTTGTGTATCACGCTCCTCTTCGCTGGCAGGCAGCACGGGCGTGGTTTGTTCGATGAAGGCTTCGAGTTCCTGCCGCAGAGCCACAATGTCCACCGTACAGGCTTCCAGTGCCTCTCTGGCCGACGGGTTACTGAGCAACGCCAGTAACAGATGCTCGACGGTCATAAACTCATGACGGTGCTCACGCGCTCTGGCGAAAGCCATATTTAAACTGAGTTCCAGTTCTTGATTGAGCATTAGGCACCTCCCCCAATTATCGCCCTTACCTGTTTCCTATATGGAGACGGGTTCAGGCCTTTTCCAGCGTACACAGCAACGGATGATGATTTTCCCGTGCATAGTTGTTCACCTGGGCCGCTTTTGTTTCGGCGACTTCTGCAGTAAATACACCACAGATCGCCTTGCCGTGATAGTGAACTTTCAACATCAGCTGCGTTGCACGTTCAACATCATAAGAAAAGAACTTTTGTACAACGTCAATAACAAATTCCATAGGTGTATAATCGTCATTATTCAGAATGACTTTATACATAGAAGGCGGCTTTAACCCTTCACGTACTTTATCGTCGGCCAGATGTTCAAAGTTAAGCCAGTCGTTTGCGTTTGCCATAGTGTTCCGTTGAGATTTTGCTTTTAGCCTTTAAGTAGCTACATATTGAGAGTTTAACATGCCTGTCAAGCCGCATGCCGCTGCTGAAAATTTATTCAGAAATTCCCCTGCGCGACCTGCATCACAAAATTTGCAATAGCGTTAACTGCCTCAAATTTTGATGATTTTTTCCCCACCTGGCCCGGTGGTTTGCTTGACGTCAGCCGCGCTTTCTCTACATTCTAGCTGCACAGGCTGATTGAGTTTTAATCAAATCCGACTCACAGCTTCGATGACCTCACCTACTTATAAAATGTCTTGCGAGGGAAGTAAAAGCATGGAGACGGGCACAGTTAAATGGTTCAACAATTCCAAAGGCTTTGGCTTTATCTGTCCGATTGGCGGTGGCGAAGATATTTTTGCGCACTACTCCACCATTCAGATGGAAGGCTACCGCACGCTTAAGGCAGGCCAGCAGGTTCAGTTCGATGTCCATGAAGGCCCGAAAGGCAATCACGCCAGCCTGATCGTGCCGGTCGAGGTGCAGGCTGTGGCCTGACACATATCGCCTTTCTGAACAAAGACCCAAAAATGCCAGCCAGTGCCGCTGGCATTTTCCTGTTCGATGTCACCTAATCTGCCTGGCCCTGCGCCAGTCCAATCACCCGGGCAAACATCTGCCGCATCAATGCCGGGATGGCCTCTGGCCCGCGTTCCGCCGCCGACGTAGCCACTGCGATCGCCAGTTCCGGCTTGGAGCTCTGGTGAATCGCTTTAGTAATAATACGCCTGGAACTCATCGGAACGTTTAACGGCAGGTGCGCCATCTGATGATAGACATCCTGAAAGCCGTGCTGATAGAGAAAATTTTCCATATCCAGCGCCGGTAATTGCGTCAGAAAACGCGGCTCCGGTTCACCCGGCTGTAACTGAGTGCGTGCCGTACTGGCATATTTATTCCCCGCCTGATCACCGTCAGTCAGGACATGCCAGGCGATACCCATGCGCCGGGCAAACTTCAGTAGCGGTTTTAACCCCGACTGCGCAAACTCAATCACCTTCACGCCTTCAGCAGCGAAGTTGTAACCGCACTGCTGCGCCAGCTCATTCATGATCCAGACTTCGGTTTCTCCCTCCACCAGCAGCCAGCAACGGGCAAACAGCGCAGCAGGCCGGTTGACCCGAATATGGAAGCCGATGCGCCGGCTCTCTTCGGCACTCAGTCCCTCCGGACCGATGCGCCAGGCCGCTACGCGCGAGGGTCCACGCACCAGACGACAGACGTTTTCCACCGGCACCTGCGACAGCAGCTCCGGCGAATTAGTGGTGGCGATTTTTTGCAGCGGCAGCAGCCTCAGCAGATTCCATGCTACCGACAGCATAATCGGATGCAGCCGGGTTTCCGGATCTTCAATCAGCAGCAGCGGGCGGGCACCGGCGGCCAGCGGGACGTCTCCTCGTGCCTCAATCAGCAGGGTAAACATCTGCAGCAGTATCAGCTGACGGCTGCGGGAGTCGGTTCCGGCAATCAGCTGGTTCAGGTGATCCAGCGCCCGCCATCCCTGTCCCCCCTCGCGCGTCTGCGGGTCCCTTAGCCTGACCTCGTTGCCCGCATCGGGCGGCTGCACCAGGAAGTAGTGCTGCATCAGTTGCTGCATCGTCTTCAGCCCCCGCCGCAGCACCTCATCGCTGAGCTGTTGCGGATGGTGCTCCAGATCGCGCGCCAGCGTCTCCATACCCGCCAGTAGCTCAGGATGTGCGGTGGGGAGCGGTGCACTACTCCGCGTCCGCTTACTGAAACGCGCATCGCGCAATCGCAAAACCGGATACCGTTTCAGCAAAAGATCGATGGCCGCCGCGCAGTTCTGCTCAGGCAACAGCTGATAGTTCAGGTCAACAAAACGACGCCGGGTTTCGATACCGCTGTCACGCCAGGTGGCGCTGACGCTGTAACAGAGCTGACGCTGGCCCTGAGCATCACGCTGCCAGAAGGTCGAGAACACCGCATCCGGGTCGTTGCCGTCATCGCGAAAGTGGAACACCACCGACAGACGGCGCATCGCATCGGTCACATCGCCTGGGGTGAAATGGAAATCAGCCTCGGTAAAAACATAGGCCGGTTCATGGGGCGAAAGTAACAGGCTCAGGGCATCCAGCAGACTGGATTTGCCCCAGGCGTTCTCACCAATCAGCAGATTGGTCTGGGTTAAAGGCAGTGAGAGCTTATTGATGCCGCGGAAACCGCGAATGTCGATATGTTCCAGAATCATAGGCGTCCATCCTCAGTTTATAAACAGCATGGTTGCCGCCAGCGAGCCGGTCAAGCCGCTTTCTCAGGGTTTACTCCGTTACGCTTTTTCGCTAGCGTGTGGCCTCTTCCACCATGGATGGCCCATATCGCTATGTACTCCGGACTCCTGATTATTCTGCTGCCGCTGATCGCCGGCTGGCTGCTACCGTTCCGTCAAACTTCAACCCTGCGCCGGGTCAATGAGCTGCTGGGCTGGATGGTTTACGTCATTCTGTTCTTTATGGGCATCAGCCTGGCCTTTCTCGACAACCTGAGCAGCAATCTGCTGGCGGTATTTCACACCGCGCTGGTAGCGGCCTTCTGCATTCTGCTGTGCAACCTGCTGGCGCTGCGCGGGCTGGAAAAATATGCCCCCTGGCAGCATGCGCATCGTCAGGAGAAACTGCCCTCGCGGCTGCATATGGCGCTGGACTCTCTGAAGCTATGCGGCGTGGTTGTCATCGGTTTTCTGCTTGGCCTGACCCAGTGGCCACTGCTGCAACACGCCTCGACGGCCAGCGAATATGCGCTGATCTTCCTGCTGTTTCTGGTTGGCATTCAGCTGCGCGGCAGCGGCATGACGCTGCGTCAGATTATCCTGAACCGTCGTGGCCTGCTGGTTGCCAGCGTAGTGCTGGTCAGCGCGCTTATCGGCGGCATGATTGCGGCGTTGCTGCTGGGCGTGCCGCTGAAAACCGGTCTGGCGTTAGCCAGCGGTTTTGGCTGGTACTCTCTCTCCGGCATTCTGATGACCGAAGCTTTTGGTCCGGTCATCGGCAGCGCCGCCTTCTTCAACGACCTGATACGTGAACTGGTGGCAATCATGCTCATTCCGGCGTTGATTGGCCGTCATCGCTCCAGCGCACTGGGCCTGTGTGGCGCAACTTCAATGGACTTTACCCTGCCGGTGCTGCAGCGGGCGGGCGGCAATGAGATCGTCCCGGCCGCCATTGTGCACGGCTTTGTGATGAGCCTGCTGGCCCCGATTCTTATCGCCCTCTTCTCCGCCTGAATCCTGTCTGATATGCGCTGAGCTCTGCCAGCGCATTTTTTCACGCCTGTTTTTCTTCCGTGTCGTCTACGCTTCTTTTTTCGGTTCTGGTCACGTCACTCTTCAGGGCGGGCCGACAAAGGAGAAGAGCATGAAACAAACCGTCGCGGCGCTGGTCGCCAAAACGCTGGAAAGCGCGGGCGTAAAACGCATCTGGGGCGTCACCGGGGATTCCCTTAACGGCCTGAGCGACAGTCTTAATCGCATGGGCACCATTGAATGGATGCCGACGCGCCATGAAGAAGTCGCCGCATTCGCAGCGGGCGCGGAAGCGCACATCAGCGGTGAACTGGCGGTCTGCGCCGGCTCCTGTGGGCCAGGCAACTTACATCTGATCAACGGTCTATTCGATTGCCATCGTAACCGCGTTCCTGTTCTGGCGATTGCGGCACATATTCCCTCCAGCGAAATCGGCAGCGGCTATTTTCAGGAAACCCATCCGCAGGAGCTGTTCCGCGAATGCAGCCACTACTGCGAACTGGTTTCGAACCCTGAGCAGCTCCCGCAGGTGCTGGGCATCGCGATGCGTAAAGCGATTCTGAATCGTGGTGTCTCGGTGGTGGTGCTGCCTGGGGATGTCGCGCTTAAACTGGCGCCAGAGAGCGCCAGCGCGGAATGGTATCCGCCACAGTTGCCGCAGGTCCTGCCACAGCCCGCCGAACTGGCGCAGCTGGCGCAAACGCTGAACGAAGCCAGCGATATTACGCTGCTGTGCGGCAGTGGCTGCGCCGGAGCGCATCAGGAGGTGGTAGCGCTGGCAGAAGCGCTGAAAGCCCCTATCGTCCATGCGCTGCGCGGCAAAGAACACATCGAATATGACAACCCTTATGATGTCGGCATGACCGGACTGATCGGTTTCTCATCCGGTTTCCACGCCATGATGAATGCCGGGACGCTGGTGTTGCTGGGCACGCAGTTCCCCTATCGCGCCTTCTATCCGGAAAAGGCTAAAATCATCCAGATTGATATCAATCCGGGCAGCCTTGGGTCACATTGTCACGTCAATCAGGCCTATGTCGGCGATGTGAAAAGCACACTGCAGGCGCTGTTGCCGCAACTGACGCACAAAAGCGATCGCAGCCATCTCGACAGCGCGGTTAAGCACTATGGCGAGGCGCGCAAAAGTCTGGACGAGCTGGCGCAGCCCAACGACAAGCAGCCGATCCATCCGCAATATCTGGCACAGCAGATCAGCCACTACGCCAGTGATGACGCCATCTTTACCTGCGATGTCGGGACACCGACCGTCTGGGCGGCGCGCTATCTGAAGATGAACGGCAGACGTCGCCTGCTGGGTTCGTTTAACCACGGCTCAATGGCGAACGCGATGCCACAGGCGCTGGGCGCGCAGTCGATTGATCGCAATCGTCAGGTGGTGGCACTGTGTGGCGACGGCGGCTTCAGCATGCTGATGGGGGATTTTATCTCGCTGGCGCAACTGAAAATGCCGGTCAAACTGGTGATCTTCAACAACAGCGTGCTGGGCTTTGTGGCGATGGAGATGAAAGCGGGTGGCTATCTCACCGATGGCACCGAGCTGGAAAATCCTGACTTTGCCGCTATCGCCGAGGCCTGCGGTATCCGGGGTATCCGGGTGGAAAAGGCATCTGATCTCAATGGCGCGCTGGAGCAGGCGTTTGCCCACGATGGCCCGGTGCTGGTGGATGTCATTACCGCCAAAGAGGAACTGGCGATGCCGCCCGAGATCAAAATGGAGCAGGCTAAAGGCTTCAGTCTCTACATGCTGCGCGCCATTATGAATGGTCGCGGTGATGAGGTGGTAGAACTGGCGAAAACCAACTGGCTGCGGTAAAACAGAGACTCCATCCAGGCGGGCGCGATGCCCGCCTTTTTTTTCTTCCGCCACGTTCAGGAGCATAGGGTGATCGATTTACGCAGTGATACCGTAACCCGGCCCAGCGCCGCCATGTTAAGCGCGATGATGTCTGCCGAAACCGGTGATGACGTCTACCGTGACGACCCCACCGTAAATGCGCTGGAGGCGGAAGCCGCACGGCTGAGCGGCAAAGCAGCGGCGCTGTTTTTCCCGACCGGCACCCAGGCGAATCTGGTGGCGCTACTCAGCCATTGCGAACGCGGCGATGAATATATCGTCGGTCAGCAGGCGCACAACTACAAATATGAGGCGGGCGGCGCGGCGGTGCTGGGCAGTATTCAGCCACAGCCGATTCTGGCCGTCGACGATGGTACGCTGCCGCTCGACGTAGTAGCGGCCGCCATTAAGCCGGACGACATTCACTTTGCCCGCACCCGCCTGCTGAGTCTGGAGAACACGCATCACGGTAAAGTCCTGCCGCTGGCGTATCTGGAACAGGCGTGGACTTTTACCCGCGAGCACCAGCTGGCGCTGCACATTGATGGCGCACGCATTTTCAATGCGGTAGTCGCGCAGCAGACCACGCTGGCGGCGATTGCCCGCTACTGCGACACCCTGACCATCTGTCTCTCTAAAGGTCTGGGCACGCCTGTCGGTTCTCTGCTGTGTGGCGACACGGCGCTGATTGAGCGCGCACGTCGCTGGCGTAAAATGACCGGCGGCGGCATGCGCCAGGCCGGTATTCTGGCGGCGGCGGGTCTCTATGCGTTAGAACACAACGTGGCGCGGCTGCAGGAGGATCATGACAATGCCGCCTGGCTGGGACAGCAGTTGCATGAGCTGGGCGTTCAGGTCATCGATCAGCAGACCAACATGCTGTTTGTGGCGGTGCCGGAAGCCCAGGTCAAACCATTAGGTGAGTGGATGAAGGCGCGCGGGGTGTTAATCAGCGCAGGAACCCGCACCCGTCTGGTCACCCATCTGGATGCTGATCGTGCGGCACTGGCGCAGGTCGTCGCCCACTGGAAGGCGTTTTTACACCAATAATCCGCTATTGCGCCGCGCCATATTTATCCAGTAGCGCGGCAGCTATCGCGGCGGTTTCTGCATCGGGCTGCCCGCGATAATCCGCAGGCCGGAAATGCATCTGAAACGCGGCGATTACCCTCTGCTGTTCACGCGCGCTCATCTCTGCCGTTATGGGATAGCCATAGCGCTGTAAACGTTCCAGTAGTGGCTCCACGGGTACCACCGCGTGCGGATCCTGACCCGCTAAATGAAACTGCACTCGTCCGGCATCGGGCCAGGCACCCATTCCGCGCTGGGCCAGCTGATGCCACGGAAAGAGTGGGCCGGGATCCTGCTTACGCTGCGGCGCGATATCACTGTGACCGACAATATTTTCCGGTGCGATGCCGTAGCGCTGTGCAATATCGCGCAGCATCGCCTCCAGCGTGGTGATCTGCGCAGAAGTAAACGGCTGCCATTCAAGACCGGTCAGGGTCCGGCGATAACCCTGGTTCACCAGTTCGATACCAATCGATGTGTCATTGATGCGGCTGGCTCCGCGCCAGAAGCTTGGACCGGCATGCCAGGCGAGCTGCTGCTCCGGCACCAGTTGCCAGATAACGCCTTTCCCGGCGCGCTGTGGCGGCTGGCGGGGGATCAGATAGTGGGCGCTGACTTCCCTATCGGTCAGGGTCGCCAGCGACGAAGAAAAATCTTCGGCGGTGTAGTGGATCACTATCACCTTCACCCGCGGTCGCGCGCCCTGCGCCGGATGCCGCAGATCGGCCCAGTAGCCGTCACGGGATTCTATCCCGGACTGGCAGCCCGCCAGCAGCAGCGTCAGTATCAGCCACAGCCACCGTTTCAACGAATGATCACCGCCGTGCCGCTGACGCTTACCATCAGCATGCTGCCATCTTTGCCGACCGTTTCGTAGTCAATATCAATACCGACCACGGCGTTGGCGCCCAGCGCTTTTGCCTGCTCCTCCAGCTCTTCAAACGCGATCTCTCGCGCTTTACGCAGCTCTTTCTCGTAAGCACCGGAGCGGCCACCGACCACATCACGGATGCCAGCGAAAAAGTCACGGAAGATGTTGGCACCCAGAATCGCTTCACCGGTGACGACGCCACAATATTCGCTGATGCTGTGACCTTCCAGCGTGGGGGTTGTTGAAAATTTCATCGCATTCTCCTTGTTGAAAACCGGGCTAAGGCTCTTTCGACTAAAAAGCACGGCTATACTCTATGCTAAAAAGGGCACCTTGCCAGAGAACCATAAGGAAATCGAGATGAGAAACAACGCGTTTGCGCTAATGATCCCGGCGGCCCTGCTGCTCAGCGCCTGTACCACCGTTGAGCCAGTGATTAAGGATAATGGCCCACGTACCGCACCGTGCATTGAAGGCGGTCCTGACCAGGTGGCCCAGCAGTTTTACGACCTGCGTATCGAACAGCCTACGCAGGGTCTGCCCGACAGCAACACCCTGGCAAAATATCGCCCTTACCTGAGTGATGCGCTGTACCACTCATTGCAGGCGGCCAGCGGCAGCAATGCAGGCGCACAGTGGCGCAATGGCGATCTCTTCTCCAGCCTGTCACAGGGTCCGACCGCCGCCAGCGTCGCTGATGCTTCCACCATTCCGAACCGCGATGCACGCAACATCCCGCTGCGGGTCGACCTGAGCCGCGACGGCAAGCAGTGGCAGGATGAAGTGCTGATGATCCATCAGGGCAGTTGCTGGGTGGTGGATGATGTGCGCTACATGGCCAACCCTGCGCATGCAGAGGGTGGCAGCCTGAGCCAGATGCTTGAGAAATCGAAAAAATAACCTCAGGCTTAACCGTTCAGAGAAGCGCAGTCGCCCCCGGGCGCTGCGCTTTTTTTATTTCCGCCGCCCGTCCCGCTGCAGCGCGCTGCTCCCAGGCAGTGCATGATATTGTGCTAAGCTTTTGCGGTTAGCCTGCTGTTTTACAAATTTTAACCCACCTTATTTGCATAACTATTCTGGTGACGTTAAAATCCGCGACACTAATAGCTATTCAAATCTGGCGCATGAGTATTCAACTAAACGCAATAAACTGCTTCTACGGTGCTCATCAGGCGCTGTTCGACATTAACCTTGAGTGTCCGCAAGGCGAGACCCTGGTGCTGCTGGGTCCCAGCGGTGCGGGTAAGAGTTCGCTGCTGCGGGTGCTTAACCTGCTGGAGCAACCGCGTTCAGGTCAGTTGCAGATTGCCGGTAATCAGTTCGACTTCAGTCAGAAACCCTCCGATGCTGCGATTCGCGAACTGCGTCAGAACGTCGGTATGGTGTTTCAGCAGTACAACCTCTGGCCGCATCTTACCGTGCTGCAGAATCTGATTGAAGCGCCCTGCCGGGTACTGGGCCTCAGCAAAAGCGACGCCCGCGCCCGCGCCGACAAGCTGCTTGACCGGCTGCGCCTGACGCCCTACAGCGATCGCTTTCCGCTGCATCTCTCCGGTGGTCAGCAGCAGCGTGTGGCGATTGCCCGCGCGCTGATGATGGAGCCGCAGGTGCTGCTGTTCGATGAGCCGACAGCCGCGCTGGACCCTGAAATTACCGCACAGATTGTCAGTATCATTCGCGAACTGGCCCAGACCCGCATTACCCAGGTGATTGTGACCCATGAAGTGGAGGTGGCACGTAAAACGGCCAGCCGCGTCGTCTATATGGAGAACGGTCACATTGTGGAACAGGGCGATGCCAGCCGCTTTACACAGCCGCAAACCGAGGCGTTTGCTCACTATCTTTCGCACTAAGTCAGGATGCTAAAAATGAAAAAAATGGTACTTGCTGCACTGCTTGCTGGTTTTAGCCTGAGCGCTACGGCGGCACAGACGATTCGTTTTGCGACCGAAGCCTCTTATCCTCCTTTTGAGTTTGTGGATGCGGACAACAAGATTCAGGGCTTTGATGTCGATCTGGCCAATGCGCTGTGTAAAGAGATTGATGCGACCTGCACCTTCACCAATCAGGCGTTCGACAGCCTGATCCCAAGCCTGAAATTCCGTCGTTTTGATGCGGTGATGGCGGGCATGGATATCACACCAGATCGTGAAAAACAGGTCCTGTTCACCAAGCCTTACTACGACAACTCCGCGCTGTTTGTTGCCCAGAAAGGCAAAGTCGCCAGCGTGGAAGCGCTGAAAGGCAAGCGGGTTGGCGTCCAGAACGGCACCACGCATCAGAAATACCTGACTGAGAAACACAGCGAAATCACCACCGTTCCTTACGACAGCTATCAGAATGCGGTGCTGGATCTGAAAAATGGCCGTATTGATGCTGTGTTCGGTGACACCGCAGTAGTCAACGAATGGCTGAAGCAGAATGCCGCGCTGGCTGCCGTTGGTGAGAAAGTCACGGACAAAGCCTACTTTGGTACCGGCCTGGGCATTGCGGTACGTACCGGTAACACCGATCTGCAGACCAGATTCAATGGCGCGCTGGATAAGATCAAAGCAGACGGCACGTACAAAACCATCTACAGCAAATGGTTCCAGCAGTAATCTCTGATGAATGAAATGATGACCCTCGCAAGCGCCGCCGGCATGACCGTCGGCCTTGCTGTTTGTGCTCTCATCGCTGGCCTGGTGCTGGCGATGATTTTCGCTGGCTGGGAGTCACTGCGCCTGAAACCGCTGGCGTGGATTGGCACCGGCCTGGTAACGCTGATCCGTGGCCTGCCGGAAATTCTGGTGGTGCTGTTTATCTATTTTGGCGCCTCACAGCTGCTGCTCACCCTCTCTGACGGCTTCACCCTGAATTTCGGCCTGTTTCAGTTACCGATTCAGGTTGAAATTGAAAACTTCGACGTCAGTCCGTTCCTGTGCGGTGTGATTGCGCTGGCGATGCTCTATGCCGCCTACGCCTCGCAAACGCTGCGCGGCGCGCTGAAAGCGGTGCCGATGGGTCAGTGGGAGTCGGGTCAGGCGCTGGGCATGAAAAAATCGGCCATCTTTCTCCGGCTGATTATGCCGCAGATGTGGCGTCACGCCCTGCCCGGTCTGGGCAATCAGTGGCTGGTGCTGCTGAAAGATACTGCGCTGGTCTCGCTGATTAGCGTCAACGATCTGATGCTGCTAACCAAAAGTATCGCCACCCGCACGCAGGAGCCGTTTACCTGGTTCCTGGTGGCGGCCGCTATCTACTTAGTGATCACGCTGTTCAGCCAGGCGGTGTTACGCCGCATCGAACTGCGCACCACCCGCTTTGAACGGGGGAACAGCTAATGCTGGCCTATCTGCCTGAACTCCTGAAAGGGTTGCATACCAGCCTGACGCTGACGGCAGCATCGCTGGTCGTGGCCCTGCTGCTGGCGCTGCTCTTCACCGTGGTGCTGTCGCTGAAAACGCCGGTGTTCAACCCGCTGGTCAAAGGCTTTATTACACTGTTTACCGGCACACCGCTGCTGGTGCAGATCTTCCTGATCTATTACGGTCCGGGACAGTTTCCCTCGATCCAGCAGATCCCCTGGCTGTGGCATTTACTGTCGCAGCCCTGGCTGTGCGCGATGCTGGCGCTGTCGCTGAACAGCGCGGCTTACACCACGCAGCTGTTTTACGGTGCGGTGCGTGCGATTCCTTCCGGACAGTGGCAATCGTGTGCCGCGCTCGGCATGAGCCGCAAAGATACGCTGCGCATTCTGCTGCCATATGCATTTAAACGCGCCCTCTCCTCCTACTCCAATGAAGTGGTGCTGGTGTTCAAAGGCACCTCGCTGGCCTACACCATCACCCTGATGGAAGTCATGGGCCACGGTCAGTTGCTCTATGGCCGCACCTACGACATCACGGTCTATGCCGCGGCGGGTCTGGTTTATCTCTGCGTTAACGGTTTGCTGACGCTGATGATGCGGCTGATCGAAAAGCGCGCCCTGGCCTTCGAACGACGTAACTGATATCCGGGCGAGGCCCCTCGCCCTTTTCGCCTGAAAAATCACACTAATTGCATAAAAATGCATTTTATGGCAGGGTATCGCCTTCTCTGGCTGACCACATCACAGGAATCATAAAATGAAAAAATGGATTGTTGCCGCTGCGCTGGCTTCGCTGGCACTTACCGCCCAGGCAGCGGAAAAGATTCGCTTCGCCGCTTCAGCGACTTATCCGCCGTTTGAATCCCTGGATCGGGAAAATAACCTGGTGGGATTCGATATCGATCTGGCCAAAGCGCTGTGCCAGCAGATGAAAGCGGAGTGTACCTTTACCAACAATGCCTTCGACAGCCTGATCCCGTCACTGAAGTTCCGCCGCTATGACGCGGTGATTTCCGGCATGGATATCACCACTGAGCGCAGCAAGCAGGTCGATTTTACCCAGCCTTATTACGCTAACTCCGCCATCGTGATCGCCCGTAAAGGCCAGTTCAGCAGCTTTGCTGAGCTTAAGGGCAAGCGCATTGGCGTGGAAAACGGCACCACTCACCAGAAGTACCTGCAGGATAAGCATCCGGAAGTGAAAGTGGTGGCCTATGACAGCTATCAGAATGCGATTCTGGATATGAAGAGTGGCCGGCTGGATGGCGTGTTTGGCGACAGCGCGGTGGTGAATCAGTGGCTGAAGACCAATGCGGATCTCGCCACTGTCGGTGAACATGTTACGGATGCGGACTACTTTGGCACCGGTCTCGGCATTGCCGTACGCAAAGGCAATACGGCGCTTCGCGATCAGTTCAATCAGGCGCTGAACGAACTGAAAGCCAACGGCAGCTGGCAGCAGCTTAATCAGAAGTGGTTCCCGGAGTGATTACCGGCTGAGGCAGCCTCTGCCGATGCTTTCCCGGACTCGTGCTGACGGCGGGTTAACAGCGTCAGCACTTCAAAATGGGCGGTGTGGGGAAACATATCGAACAGTTGCACCTTCGTCACCTCATAGGCGCTCAGTCGGGCAATATCCTGCGCCATGGTCTGCGGATTGCAGCTTGAATAGAGCAGATAATCCGGGGCCATCTGGCTGAGATAGTTACACAGCGCCTCACCAATTCCACGACGCGGCGGATTAACCAGCACCAACTGCGGCACCGCATCGCGTCCGGTCGCAAACGCCGTAGAATCCAGCGCCGCAAACTGCACTTTTTCCAGCCCCAGCATCTCAGCGGAACGCTGGGCGCATTTTATCGCCTCGGCGCTGATCTCAATGCCCGTCAGTTCCATCTCCGCTGTCGCGCAGTGCAGACCAAAACCGCCTACGCCGCAGAAGAGATCCCACATGCTGTTGACCGGCAGCGCCCTGACCCAGTCGCGCGCGGTGGCATAGAGTGCGCTGGCAACCTGCGGGTTGGTCTGGAAGAAGCTTTGCGGGCGGATCCACAGCGGCACGCCGTTGAAGTTCTCTGCCAGCGACTGCGCGGGCGTCAGCGCAATCTCTTCTTCCCCCTCCAGAATCGCCATATGCACCGGCTGAATATTGGCAGAGATCACCGCCAGCTGCGGCAGTTGCTGTTGCAGCCACGGCAATGCGGCGCGCAGCTGTTCCAGTTTCGCGGTTGAACGCAGGACAAAGCGCAGCATCACGCCACCCTGCTGGCTTTCGGTTATCAGCAGGAATTTGAGTTCGCCGCGTTTGCGCGCCACGTTATAGGGCGTCAGTCCGGCACGGGCGATAAAGGGCTTAAGTGCAGCAAAAACCGGCTGGAAGCTGGCGGGATAGAGCGGACAATCGCACAGATCCACAGCTTCACCATCACGATGGATTAATCCCAGCACCGGACGCTCTACGCTGCCACTCACCACCATTTTGGCTTTATTACGAAATGCCTGCTGCGGTGAGGTGACCGGCGGCAACCAGGCAGCGACCGGCTGCTCAGCCAGTAACTGTTCCAGCATCGACTGTTTGTCGTTCAGCTGAGTGGGATAGGGTTTTTCCAGCCACTGACAGGAGCGGCAACGGTTAGCGTCATAAAGCGCGCAGTGCATGGTAAAGCCTTAACGATCGGGTCGGGCGGAGCGCGATTGTATCATCGCTTCCTGAAAAAAGCGCGGCTGCTGGCAGGCAGAAACAGCAGCAGGAGCACCAGCAGATCGGGGATTTTCTGCGACAGGGTATGGTGGATAATCTGGACGTTATTGTCGCCATCAATGCTGAAAATCTCGGGGTAGATCCAGCCCAGCGAGGCGACCAGCATATAGCTGAGCACAATCACCTGCGTCGCCACATAGCCCCAGCGTCCACGGTTACTGCCGCGCATCAGGGTAAAGGCGCAGCGCAGTTCGAACAGGAAGATCAGCTGGCTGGCGACAAAGATGAGTGTCGCGTCCCAGGACTGGGCGCTGCGGTGAACAAAATTGGCGAGTTCACTGTAACCCAGCTCATTTGCCAGCATCAGGACGCTCAGGCAGCGGGTCGCAATAATAGCAATGCCCGCAACCGTCACCGGAACCGGCGCGATTGAAAGCGTGGCACTGCTTTTGAAGATTTCTGACATAGTCCGTGACTCCACCTGATCGAAAAACGGGCCGGTCAGACCGGCCCGTTCATATAGTGGCAAAGGTTACGGATTTCAGCCACGTTTAGCTTTCTGAATATCGCTTAAACGTTGTTTTTCTTCGTGTGCCATCACCCGCCAGGCGATAAAACCCACTAAACCGACCACAAACAGGATCAATGAAGCCAGCGCATTGATTTCCGGGTTAACGCCGCGTCGCACGGTGGCGAAGATCGCCATCGGCAATGTGGTGGCACCCGGCCCGGTCACAAAGCTGGCAATCACCAGATCGTCGAGTGACAGGGTAAACGCCAGCAGCCAGCCGGTCACAATAGCCGGTGCAATCATGGGCACGGTAATCACAAAAAAGACCTTCAGCGGCGTTGCGCCTAAATCCATCGCCGCCTCTTCGATGGAACGGTCCAGCTCACGCAGACGCGAGTTAATCACCACGGCCACATAGGCGGTACAGAAGGTGACGTGGGCCAGCCAGATGGTCAGCATGCCGCGTTCGCTCGGCCAGCCAAAGGCGTTGCCCATTGCCACAAACAGCAGCAGCAGCGACAGGCCGGTGATGACGTCGGGCATCACCAGCGGCGCGGTGAGCATAAAGGCAAAACCGTTGTGGCCGCGGAAGCGACCAAAGCGCACGATAATCACCGCCGCCAGCGTGCCCAGCACCACCGCCATGGTGGCGGAGAGACCGGCAATGCTCAGACTCAGCAGCACGGCGTCAATCATCGCGCTGTCCTGGAAGAGCACCCTGTACCAGTGGAACGAGAAGCTCTCCCACACCGTCACCAGCGGTGAGCTGTTGAATGAGTAAACCACCAGCAGAAGCATCGGCGCATAGAGGAACAGGAAGCAGCAGACCAGAATACCGGTACGCCAGGGTGAGCGAATGGTTGGCAAATTATTCATGCCTTCTCTCCCATTTCACGGTTTTGATGCTTGTGGAACCAGATGATCGGCAGAATCAGGATCAGCAGAATGATAACCGCCAGCGCGGAGGCCACCGGCCAGTCGCGGTTGTTAAAGAACTCCTGCCACAGGATACGGCCAATCATGATGCTGTCCGGGCCACCCAGCAGTTCAGGGATCACGTACTCCCCCACCGCCGGAATAAACACCAGCATCGATCCGGCGATAATGCCCCCTTTTGTCAGCGGGACAATCACGCTGAAAAAGGTCTTCAGCGGACGCGCACCCAGATCCAGTGAGGCTTCCACCAGCGAGTAATCAATGCGGGTCAGCGCGGTGTAGATTGGCAGCACCATAAACGGCAGATAGCAGTAGACGATACCGATATAGACCGCTGTATTGGTGTAGAGGATCACCAGCGGATGATCGATCACCCCCAGCCACAGCAGGAACCGGTTCAGGATACCGTTGTTGTTAAGCAGCCCCATCCAGGCGTAGACGCGCACCAGAAATGAGGTCCACGACGGCAGGATCACCAGCAGCAGCAGAATGGTGCGCATGGATGGCTTGCTGTGCGCCACGGCCCAGGCGAGCGGGTAGCCAATCAGCAGACAGATCACCGTGGAGATCGCCGCCACTTTCAGCGACTGCAGATAGGCATCGACGTAGAGCGGATCGTCGGTCAGCGTCAGGTAGTTGCCGAAATTGAGCACAATGCTGAACTGGTCATCAGCCCAGCTCACCAGCTCGGTGTAGGGGGGAATCGCACGCGCAATGTCCGCGAAGCTGATCTTCAGCACCGTCAGAAACGGCAGCAGAAACAACAGCACCAGCCAGACATAAGGCAAGGCGATCACCAGCTTGCGGCCATGCTGCATTTTTATCCGCGTGGCCCAGCGTTGCAGCGGCGTGCCGACCAGTCGGGCAGGCGCTTTGGCGCGTTGGAAAATCTGGCTCATAGCCGCTCCTTAAACCGTCAACACCACGCAGCTGTCGCATTCCCAGCAGAGGCGGACTTCATCACCCCAGGTCGGCAACCCTTTGCGGTAGCGATGCGCGTTTTGCAACTGTGCGCTGATCATCTGTCCGCTGTGCAGACGGACATGGAAGATAGAGAGGTCGCCGAGATAGGCGATGTGGACCACTTCACCCACCGCAAAGTTACAGCCATCGGCAGGCACCTCATCGCACAACATCACTTTTTCCGGGCGCAGTGCGACATGGACCGGAACGTTATCCACCACCGAGACATCGGAGTCGACTTTCAGCGGATGCATCAGGCCGGGACTGTCGATCACCAGGCCATCCGCCTGACGTTCACGCAGTAAGCCTTCGAAGACGTTAACCGAACCGATAAATTCCGCGCTGTAGCGGCTGGTAGGATGCTCGTAGATCTCCTCCGGTTCACCAATCTGCACGAACTTGCCGCGATTCATAATCGCGATACGGCCCGCCATGGTCATCGCCTCTTCCTGATCGTGCGTCACCATCACACAGGTGGCGCCAACACGCTCCAGAATATCGACCACTTCCAGCTGCATCCTGTCGCGCAGCTTCTTGTCCAGTGCCCCCATCGGCTCATCCAGCAGCAGCAGTTTCGGCCGCTTCGCCAGGCTGCGGGCCAGCGCCACACGCTGACGCTGACCACCGGAGAGCTGGTGCGGTTTGCGTTTAGCAAACTCCTGCATATGCACCAGCGCCAGCATCTCTGCTACCCGGCTGGTGATCTCCCCTTTCGGCAGCCGATCCTGTTTCAGACCAAAGGCGATATTCTGCTCCACCGTCATGTGGGGAAACAGCGCGTAGGACTGGAACATCATGTTGATCGGGCGCTGATAGGGAGCAACGTGGGACAGATCCTGGCCATCCAGCACAATCTGCCCGCTGGTTGGCGGCTCAAAACCGGCCAGCATGCGCAGCAGCGTTGATTTACCACAGCCCGATGCGCCCAGCAGGGCAAAGATCTCACCTTTATAAATAGTCAGGCTGACATCATCCACGGCGTGTTGCCCGTCAAAGGATTTGGTCAGATTGCGAATTTCCAGCAGTGGCGTTAACGCCTTTGCGGTTTTATTTTGAGGACGGGGAATGGCATCGTTCACAAAGGTTCTCTCCGGAGCCAGGCGGAACATGGCGACAAAATTTGCCGCTAAAAATGGCACAACAGAGGCCGACACCGCGCCTCTGTTGCTGATTCATGACAGGTCAATCCGTTAAGGACGAATTACTTACCACTTTTTACTTTAGTCCATGCGCGCGTACGCACACGATCCAGTTTAGGATCCTGGACTTTCAGCACAAACAATTTCGACATCGCTTCTGGCGTCGGGAAGATACCCGGGTTGTTGCGGACGTCGGCATTGATCAACGGCAGCGACGCTTTGTTGCCGTTGGCGTAGTTCATTTTGTTGGAGACATCGGCGATCACTTTCGGATCCATGATGTAGTTCAGCCAGGCGTAAGCACCATCGAGGTTTTTCGCATCTTTCGGGATCGCCATCATATCGAAGAAGGCCAGTGCGCCCTCTTTCGGTACGCTGTAGCCCAGATGCACGCCATTTTTCGCCGCATCAGCACGGTTTTTCGCCTGCAGAATATCGCCCGACCAGCCAATGGCGACGCAGATATTACCGTTGGCCAGATCGTTGATGTACTGCGACGAATGGAAGTAGCGGATATTCGGACGCAGTTTCAGCAGCAGGTCAGTGGCCGCGCCGGAATACTCTTTGGCATCAGAGGTATTAGGATCTTTGCCCAGGTAGTTGAGCACCGTGGCGAAAATCTCTTCTGGGGCATCCAGGAAGGAGACGCCGCAGCTTTTCAGCTTCTCCAGATTTTCCGGCTTCAGCACCAGATCCCAGCTGTTGACCGGCGCATCGGCGCCCAGTGCGGCTTTGACCTTGTCGACGTTGTAGCCGATACCGGTGGTGCCCCACAGATAAGGAATGGCATATTTATTACCCGGATCGTGCTGCGCCACTTTTTCCATCAGCGCCGGATCGAGGTTTTTGTAGTTAGGCAGTTTGCTCTTATCCAGCGGCTGGAATACCCCGGACTGCAACTGACGCGCCAGGAAGCTGGAGGATGGCACCACCACATCATAGCCGGTGCTGCCCGCCATCAGTTTGCCTTCCAGGACTTCGTTGGAGTCAAAAACATCGTAGACCACTTTGATGCCGGACTGCTTTTCAAAGTTCGGCACGGTATCTGGCGAAATATAATCGGACCAGTTGTAGACGTGCAGCGTTTTATCTTCCGCCATGCTGCTGGCCGATGCGGCCATCAGCGCAGCAGCTACCACAGCTGACAGCCATTTCTGACGTGAGTTGAACATATTTTTCCATCCTCCTGAGCGGGTCATTACAACGCTGCAAACCAGAGATCCCTGCATTGCGTTCTGTACAAGACGTCAGTGACACAATGAATCATTATTCAGCGGGAGTTTAATAGCAAAAACCTATAGCTGAGGCGCAGTTACGCGCCTGTTACAGCCCCGCAAGCATAGCCCCCCCGGTCAGGCTTCACCAGACCCCAGCGTAAAAAACGCCTGAAAGCGATATTTTATGCATGTTTGAGCTATGAGGTTCGGCTTTGATGGCATAAACCACGACTAATATCTGGCGTTAAAGGGCAAAATGCAGAATAAAAAATTATCGCGGCAGCGGATGGCGGGCATAAAAAAGCCGTCTCAGGGACGGCTTAGTGTGTGACCATGTCGGGCTTAGTGCAGCACAGAATGAACGCTGGTCACCGGAACGTGCTCTTCTTCTTCGCCCACGATCAACAGATTGTTGGCAAAGGCTTCCAGGATCACCATGGAGATCTGCTCTTCACTCTGTTTCATAAAGTGCGAGAACTGACCAAAGGTTAACCCGGCGGTGGTAATCATTGACTGACAGACAATGAGTTTCGGCAGATTATCATCCTGAATGTCGATAAATGCTTTCACCGTCAGCGAACTGGCATTGATCTGCGACAAATCGCCAACCAGTGGAATCAGCGCCGTCGGCTTCACTTCAGCCAGCGCCGAAAACAGAATGACGTTGTCGACCAGATCGATTTTGGCGTCAAACACCCCATCGAAGTTTTGCATGTGCGGCAGATGAAGTGCCTGACAGGCATCGCATTCGAACCAGGTGATATTTTGCTGATCCAGCCAGCGACGCAGCAGGTCGATATCCGGAACGACAAGAGAATCCATCGTAAAATCCCAGTGGGGTGATAAACAGGCGACTTAGCTTACGGAAAAATGCGCGACGATGCCATGAAAACCGCTGAAAAGCGCGTGTCAGCCAGCGGTTTTAGGACGGAGCCCGGGGATGGCCTGCTGCTCAATCCGTTCGATCATCAGGACGGCGATGTTAAGGTCAGTGCTGGTTTCAATGCCTTCAAGACCGGGCGAGGCGTTAACTTCCATCACCAGCGGGCCGCGATGGGCGCGCAGAATATCGACGCCCGCCACTTCCAGCCCGAGCGTAGCCGCCGCTTTCACGGCGATCTGGCGCTCCTGTTGCGTAATGACGACGGGATAAGCTTTGCCGCCGCGATGCAGATTAGAGCGGAAGTCGCCCTCTTTCGCCACCCGCTCAATCGCTGCCACCACCTGATTGCCAATCACCAGACAGCGAACATCACGACCCTGCGCTTCTTTAATAAACTCCTGCACCAGAATATGGGCATTCAGGCCGCGAAAGGCATCGATAACGCTTTCTGCCGCCTGCCGCGTTTCCGCCAGCACCACGCCAATGCCCTGGGTGCCCTCCACCAGCTTGACCACCAGCGGCGCACCGCCGACAAGGGCGATCAGATCAGCGGTGTCATCGGGTGAGGAGGCAAAGCCGGTGACCGGCATGTCGATGCCTTCCCGTGCCAGCAGCTGCAGCGAGCGCAATTTGTCACGGGTGCGGGTAATGGCGGCGGACTCATTCAGCGGATAGCTGCCGCACATCTCAAACTGTCGCAGCACGGCCGTGCCATAAAAAGTGATAGGGTTGCCGATGCGCGGGATAACCGCATCAAAATGGCCCAGCGGTTCACCACAGTAGTGAACCGCCGGTGAGGCGGGATTAATATTCATATAGCAGGAGAGCGGATCGATGATCTGAACCTGGTGGCCGCGTGCGGCGGCCTCCTCACGCAGTCGCCGACTGGAGTAGAGCGTCTCATCACGTGACAGGATAGCTATCTTCATCGCTGCTCTCCCTTACTGGCTTAACGCGTGGCCCAGCCCTGCTGATGCAGATAATCGAGCATAAACGGACGCGTCTCTTTAATGATCAGGCGCTGGATCAGCTCACTCCAGGTTTCACTGCGCTGGTTGCTGCCGCGCTGCTGATAATAGAGTTCTGTGCGGCTATCGTATTCGGCCAGTACCGCCGGATCCAGCGGCTGATAGCGGTTCTCATGCACCAGCATCGCGTGCGGCATACGCGGTTTGACGTCCGGCTTTGACTCCGGATGGCCCAGGCAAAAACCAAACAACGGCAGAACAAATTTCGGCAGGCCCAGCAGTTCGGTTACTTCCACGATACTGTTACGGATTCCGCCGATAAAGACGCCGCCCAGATCCAGCGATTCCGCTGCGACCATGGCATTCTGCCCCATCAGCGCGGTATCGACGCAGCCCAGCAGCAACTGCTCGGCACGACCCAGCTGCGCATCAGGGCAAATCTGCAGGTGGCGATTAAAGTCAGCGCAGAAGATCCAGAACTCAGGCGCATCCGCGACCCAGGTCTGTCCGCCCGTCAGCGTCACCAGCTTGTCGCGCAGGGCTTTGTCGGTGATACGGATAATGGAAGAACACTGTAAAAAACTGGATGTGGACGCCGATTGCGCCGCAGTAATAATCGCTTCACGCTGTGCTTCGCTGACCGGCTGGTCAGTAAAGGCGCGGATTGAACGATGGCTGCACAGTAAATCAATGGTCGGTGTCATAAAGTCTCCAGCAATATTATCTTTTTTTGTCAGTTTGATTAAACAGCTGTGGTGCTATCGCTTTCGCGGTGCGCCACATTAACAGCCAGGCAGCAGGCAGCATCAGAACCACGCCAGCAATAAACAGCACAGTGGCCAGCGTTTTTACATCCGCCTTGTCTGGCAGCGGAAGCCAGTGGTTGATCAGCAGCAGCGCGGCCACGATTAACAGGCCGCCAGCCGCCTCCAGCACCACCACAAACCGGGGTAATCTGGCTACACTCTGCATGATATCCTCCTGCCTTAGCGGCTGACTGAGCGTCAATTATGGTCAACAACCCAAAAATTGCGCGAGATACACGGGCTGCCGGCGCGAAAAAGCCTCTGATTCAGAGGCTTCCTGACCGGGCAGCGATAGCGTGCGGGCATCAGACTAACAGGCAAATCCTGCTTTCCTTAAGCGATACGAGCGGGCATCATGGTTGCCATTCTCTGTTTCATTGTGTGATACACATCACATAATAGTCGCTGCAAGGAGTTCTCAATGATTGCTGTTATTTTTGGTCGTCCGGGCTGTCCCTACTGTGTGCGTGCCCATGAACTGGCCGACAAACTAACCGCTGAACGTGATGATTTTAGCTACCAGTATGTCGATATTAACGCAGAAGGCATTACTAAAGCCGACCTGGAAGCGAGCGCCGGTAAACCGGTCAGCACCGTGCCACAGATTTTCGTCGACGAAAAACATATCGGTGGCTACACCGAGTTTGCGGCCTGGACCAAAGAGAATCTGGGATTTGCCGCGTAAGCGCTGATAGCCGGAATGAAAAAGGCGAGCCAGGATTTTCCTGTCTCGCCTTTTTTGCGCTCTGCCGGTCATCCATCGCCCAACACTGTTTAATTGAGTGAGGCCATCACTATCTGCATCAACCGCACCAGCAAAGCCCCGCAGCCTGCCCAGAACAGCGCGCTAAGGCTCCATGCGACCACAAAAAGTGCATTGCTGTGGATAAACAGGCTGCTGTTTAACAGCAGTGCTGCCAGTAACGTTCCCCATAGCCCCATCAGCAGAGTGCTTTTTAACGGGCTTTCCACCTGCACCAATGCCATCACGATACCGGGCAACATAAAGAGCAGTAATTCGGGCTGACCGCGAAGCGGGCCGGGACCGACCTGCCAGAAATGACAGGTAAAGACAAACACCAGACTGTACAACACCACGCCGCACAGGCGGGTAGTCCAGAGATAAGAACGCTGCGGCATACCACCCCACTGATTAAAAGTAACCCCGACAATAACCTGCTGATAACCCTGATGCGTTCAGATGGAAATAAAAAGAAACAGTTCGCTGTGGCAACGAATGAAAACAGCCAATGGCTGTGAAAGATATTTGTGATTAGAATAGCGCCGCGGTAAAGGTTCCATTTGCAGTACTGATGCAACAGCACCTCAACGGCCTGCTCACGATAGCGAAAAACAGGCTACTCTTCAATAGGTTACATGTAAACAAGAAGTTAAACAGTGAATATTAACGTCGCAGGATTGTTAAGCGGAAATGACATTTTGTTATTGTTTGTCGTTTTAGCGCTCGGCCTCTGTCTGGGTAAGTTGCGTCTGGGCTCGGTTCAGCTGGGAAATTCGATTGGCGTATTAGTGGTTTCGCTCTTATTAGGCCAGCAGCACTTTACGATCAATACAGATGCATTGAGTCTGGGCTTTATGCTGTTTATTTTTTGTGTCGGCGTCGAAGCCGGTCCCAACTTTTTTTCCATTTTCTTTCGCGACGGCAAAAACTATTTCATGCTCGCCATCGTCATGGTGGTCAGCGCACTGTTGCTGGCGCTGGGACTGGGCAAACTCTTTGGCTGGGATATCGGTCTCACCGCCGGCATGCTGGCCGGGTCGATGACCTCAACGCCGGTGCTGGTCGGAGCGGGCGATACCCTGCGGCAAAGCATCAGCGATCCGAAACAGCTTGGACTGATGCAGGATCAGTTGAGCCTCGGTTATGCCGTGACCTATCTGATAGGCCTGGTCAGTCTGATTTTCGGCGCACGTTATCTGCCCCGTCTGCAACATCAGGATCTGCCCACCTGCGCTCAGCAGATCGCCCGGGAACGCGGTCTGGATGCGGACAGCCAGCGCAAAGTTTTCCTGCCGGTGATCCGCGCCTATCGCGTCGGTCCGGAACTGGTGGCATGGAGCGGCGGCAAAAACCTGCGCGAACTGGGTATCTATCGTCAGACCGGTTGCTACATTGAGCGCATCCGCCGCAACGGTATTCTCGCCAGTCCCGATGGCGATGCGGTGTTACAGCTCGGCGATGATATCTCGCTGGTGGGCTATCCCGATGCTCACGCCCGGCTCGACCCCAGCTTCCGCAACGGCAAAGAGGTTTTTGACCGCGACCTGCTGGATATGCGTATCGTCACTGAAGAGATCGTGGTGAAAAACCACAATGCGGTAAACAAACGCCTCAGCAAGTTAAACCTCACCGATCACGGCTGCTTCCTGAACCGGGTGATACGCAGTCAGATTGAGATGCCGATCGACGACAGTATCATGCTGAACAAAGGTGATGTGCTGCAGGTCAGCGGCGAGGCACGACGAGTGAAAAGCGTGGCGGATCGCATTGGCTTTATCGCGATTCACAGTCAGATGACCGATCTTTTAGCCTTCTGCGCCTTCTTTATCGTGGGTCTGATGATTGGTCTGATCACCTTCCAGTTCAGCAATTTCAGTTTTGGTATTGGTAACGCCGCGGGCCTGCTGTTCGCCGGTATCATGCTCGGCTTCCTGCGCGCCAACCATCCAACCTTTGGTTATATTCCGCAGGGCGCGCTCACTATGGTGAAAGAGTTCGGTCTGATGGTGTTTATGGCGGGAGTGGGATTGAGTGCCGGTAGTGGCATTAATCACGGCCTGAGCAGCGATGGTGCGCTGATGCTGCTGTGCGGCCTGCTGGTCAGCCTGATTCCGGTGATCATCTGCTATCTGTTTGGTGCTTATGTGTTGCGGATGAACCGCGCCCTGCTGTTTGGCGCCATCATGGGCGCACGTACCTGCGCACCGGCCATGGAGATCATCAGTGATACGGCACGCAGCAATATTCCGGCGCTGGGCTATGCCGGGACCTATGCCATCGCCAATGTGTTGCTGACGCTGGCGGGAACGCTGATTGTGATTATCTGGCCGATATTGCCCCTATAAAATTTTTTTGCCTGCGTCCAGAACTTTATTGTTAAGGGATAGTCATAATAAGTGCCACTGCTTTTCTTTGAAATCCCCAAATTGTGGAGCCCGCTGGTCTTTTTCCCGGCGGGTTTTTTTATGCCTTTTTTTCGTCCCTGCCCGTCATTCCCCGCCTGATTCGCAACTGCAAATGTCATAAAACTTAAACCGTTACACAACTCAACGGCAGATTAAGAGCCTTTCTATAGACGAACAAAACGGTAAAAAGCAGGATAGACCGCTGTTTAGTTAGCAATTTGTGCTGACTGATTGGGTGAGCGTGCTGTCGCTGACCGTTTTTTTTGCCGCTGTTATCGGGCCGGGCTGGCGGGATGCTGCCAGCTGCCGTTAACCGGACTGTCTGCTGAGGAATTTATCCCGAAATGGAAGAGCTGAACCATTCACTGTTTACTGCCATTAATGCCACACCGGCTTCACCCGCCTGGTTACTGCAGCTGGCGACGTTTTTTGCCAAAGATCTGATCGCCATCGTGCCGCTGTTAATCGTGGCGATGTGGCTCTGGGGACCGCGTGATCAGGTTTCTTCGCAGCGGGTGCTGGTACTGAAAACCGGTATGGCGCTGATCTATGCGCTGGCGATCTCCTGGTCTGTGGGCCAGCTGTTGCCGCATCCCCGCCCTTTCGCTATCGGTTTTGGTTATCAGTTCCTGCATCACGCCGCCGATGACTCCTATCCCAGCGATCACGGCACCACGATCTTCACCTTTGCACTGGCCTTTATCTTCTGGCATCGCCTCTGGTCAGGTGTGGTTCTGATGGTGGCCGGTTGCGCTATTGCCTGGTCACGGGTCTACCTTGGCGTTCACTGGCCAATGGATATGCTGGGCGGGTTCCTGGTGGGTCTGCTGAGCTGTCTGGCTTCGCATCTGGCGTGGCAGTTCTATGGCGAGCGGATGCTGGCGGTAATCAATCCACTCTATCGGTCGCTGTTTGCCGTGCCGATTCGCAAAGGCTGGACGCAGGATTAAAAAAGGGACGCGTTAGCGTCCCTGAAGCTGTCGGAAAAAAACTGCACCTGACAGCGGTGAGATCGAGCCTGCGCAGGGAACTGGGTCAGATTGGAAAGACGCAAAAACCGCCATCCATGGCATGCTCGTCCCGCGCCATCCCTGGCGCGGGACGCTTTCCTCTTCTGACCCAGCTCCCTGCGCGCTGAGCTAATGCGTTGCGGTTAGATCCTGTTTTAGAAACAGCGCTCGTCTGAGAGGAACATATCAGCGTCCCTGCTTACTTATGAAAACCACTTCCCGAACCAGCCATTGAATTTCATCATCACGAAATCAATCATCCGGCTGAAGAACCCGCCTTCCGGCACATCCTGCATCACCACCAGCGGCCGCTGCTCAATGGTTTTCCCGTCCAGCTGGAAATCGATGGTGCCGACCACCTGATTCTTCTTCAGCGGAGCTTCCAGCTGCGGCGTAGTGAGTCTGAAACTCGCCTTCAGATTCTTCATCTGCCCTTTAGGGATGGTCAGCGCAGCATCTTTCGCCACGCCCAGATTGACCTGGCTGCGATCACCAAACCAGACCCGCTGCTGCGCAAACGGCGCATCCGCTTTAATCGGCGTGACCGTTTCAAAGAAACGGAAGCCCCATGTCAGCAGCTTTTCACTTTCGCGGAAACGAATCGCATCGCTGGCGGTGCCCAGCACCACCGAGATCAGACGCATATCCCCTTCGGTTGCTGAAGCGACCAGGTTATTCCCCGCGCCTGAGGTGTGGCCGGTTTTGACGCCATCAACCTTGAGATTGGTGCTCCACAACAGGCGGTTGCGGTTGATCTGGCGAATATTATTGAAGGTGAACTCTTTCTCTTTATTCAGCGCGTACTCTTCGGGCACATCGCGGATCAGCGCCTGAGCAATCAGCGCCATGTCACGCGCGGTACTGTACTGCCCTTCTGCATCCAGACCATGCACCGTCATAAAGTGGGTATTCTGCAGTCCCAGCGCCTTCACGTAGTTGTTCATCAGGCCGATAAACGAATCCTGACTGCCCGCCACATAATCCGCCAGCGCAATACAGGCGTCATTGCCGGACTGGATCACGATTCCCTTATTCAGCTCATGCACCGGAATACGATCGCCCGGCTTGAGGAACATCAGCGACGAGCCGCGCAGCTTAGGATTGCCGGTGGCCCAGGCATCCTGTCCGACGGTAACCAGGTCATCCGGCTTGATTTTCCCCGCTTTAATCGCCTGACCCACAACATAGCTGGTCATCATTTTAGTCAGACTGGCGGGGTCGAGGCGCTGATCGGCACTGGATTCGGTTAACACCTTACCGCTGGCGTAGTCGATCAGAATCCACGCTTTAGCATCAATGCCTGGCGCGGCGGGAGCCTGCTCAGCAAAAACGCTGACGGGGGCAAGAATCAGTAATGAAGTGGCAGCAAGGTGCCGCAGGCGAGATGTGAAGCGAGTGTTTGTCATGGGCTTGGCCGGATTGTCCTTGTTAAATCGAAATTCCAGGGGCAGAAAATTCTCACTCAAACGCTAACCCTTGACGGCAGCGAAAAAAACCGTCGAATCGTAAAGTTTTTTAGAGTTTAGTAGAGTAACCCTGGCATAAGTGCCGCGCGCGTGCCGCTTTTCCCCGATTCTGTCGCTATTAAAACTGCGTGAAATTCCGATTTTTCGCAGAAGAGTTAAGCCCGTCACAAATATCAGTTAACCTGAACGCCAGTCAGCCGAGGAGACCGACCATGGACTTAGCCCTTTTTGATCTGGATGAAACACTCATTTGTGAAGACAGCACCAGCCTGTGGCTGCGCTGGCTGGTATCACAGGGATTCGCCCCCAGTGAACTGATTGATCAGGAACAGGCATTAATGAGCCAGTACTATGCCGGTACGCTGTCGATTGAAGAGTATATGAATAAAACACTCTCTCCCCTGGCGGGCATGGCCACGCTTACCGTTGAAGGCTGGGTGCGCCGCTTCATTCACCGCGACATCATGCCACGCGTTTATCCTGCAGCCCGCGAGCGGATTGAGTGGCACCGGGCGCGTGGCGACAAGGTCATGATCATCTCCGCCAGCGGCGAGCATCTGGTGGTGCCGATTGCAGAAAAGCTGGGTGCCTGCGGCGCGCTGGCGATTGGCGTTGAAATCGTGGACGAGCGCTACAGCGGCAACACTTACGGCACCATGACCTATAAAGAGGGCAAAGTCACGCGACTGGGTGACTGGAAAGCGCTGCAGCAGGACGAGGCCTTTGACCGCACCTGGGCCTACAGCGATTCGATGAACGACCTGCCGCTACTGGAACAGGCCGATCATGCCCATGTCATCAACCCTGACGAACAGTTACACCAGGAAGCGTTAAACCGCGGCTGGCAGGTTTATCACTGGGCGCGCTGACTCAGAGCCTGCTCCATCAGGCATACTGTTGCTGGCAGCCTGGACACGGGCAGCGCGGCACAATCCGTAGTACACGTAGTCCGTGAGGATTACTCGCTGCGCTCGCCCCTTCAGGGCCGCCCTGACGGGCGTTCAGGTTGCTAAAGCAGCCTGTGTGAGCACTGCCCTGGCCCAGACTGACCAATAAAATAGCCCGGGGACAGGCTCTTAGCCGCGGGACGCACCAGCGTCCTGCGCTAATCCCACTTTCAGCAGCTTGCCATTGGCCTCATCGGTCAGCACATAGAGCCAGCCATCCGGCCCCTGACGCACATCGCGAATGCGCGCCTTCTGATCGTCCAGCAGACGCTGCTCTTCCACCACTTTCTCGCCGTTAATACTCAGACGAATCAGGTTTTTCTCTTTCAGAGCGCCGATAAACAGCGAGTTTTTCCACTGCGGAAAACGGGCGCTATTGTAGAACGCCATGCCGCTGATGGCCGGAGAATCCTTCCAGTGATAAAGCGGCGGTTCGGTACCCGCAACCTGTGTGCCTTGTGACTCCGGCACTTTGTCACCGCTATAGTCGATGCCGTAGGTTGCCAGCGGCCAGCCGTAATTCTTGCCCCGCTCCATGATATTCACTTCATCGCCGCCGCGCGGGCCATGTTCATTTTCCCATATCTTGCCGGTCCAGGGGTTAAGCGCCAGCCCCTGCGGATTACGCAAACCAAAGGCCCAGATCTCTGGCCGTGCGCCGCGCTGTTTCGCAAACGGGTTATCGTCCGGCACGCTGCCATCGGCGTTGAGCCGCAGCAGTTTGCCCTGCAGCTTATCGAGATCCTGCGCAGCGCTGCTGGCAAAGTTATCGCCGAAGGCGATCCAGAGATAGCCCTGGGTATCAAACGCCAGCCGGGTACCGATGTTGTTGCCGCTGGAGAGCATCGGCGTCTGCCGAATCACCTCGCGGAAATCGCTGAGTTGCCGGTTATCCTTGCTCAGCGTGCCAACGCCTACCACCGCGCCCGCTTTACCACTGCTGTTCGCTTCGGTATAGCTAAGCCAGACGCGACGACTGGTGGCAAAATCGGGTGCCAGCACCACGTCCAGCAGGCCACTCTGCCGTTCTGCCCAGACCTTTGGCACGCCCTGGATCGGCTGCGACAGGCCGCTCTCCGGGCTCCAGCTGCGCAGTTGTCCGCTACGTTCGGTAATCAGCAGCGTTTTGTTGTCGGGCAGGAAGGCGACGGACCATGGATGTTGTAACTTATCCTGTAATACCTCGACCTTTACGTCGGCGGCAAACAGGGGGGCGGTACAGAACAGGGAGCCACTTAGCAACAAGGCAGTTGAGAAACGGGCCATAACGATCTCCTGACGGGATAGAATGCCCTTAAGCGTAGTCAGCCCCTCTGCAATGATGTTGAGGATTTACAAAAGATTAATCAGGGCGACAGCGCTCTGCTGTCGCCCGTCAGAGTCAGGGCGCGTTAAAACTTACCGTGTCACGCACCATCGTATCGATCCCAGGCTTCAGCTCGTCAAAGGTGATCGGCGTATTGCTGTTACTGACCGTTTTGCCAAAGGCTTTGCGAACCACCCGGATCATCGGTTTGCCCGTCACCGCATCGCTGGCTTCTATCTCCAGAAACAGTTCGCTGTTCTGAGTACGATGCCCTGACGCCGCCATGGTGCTGGCAACGACCGCGGCAACCGGTACCACTTCATAAAACTGCACGCCCTGATTTTCTGCTGACACGGCGGTAATGGCGGCCCTTACCTTCAGGGTATGCGGCGTAGCCTGATTCACCAGCGGCAGGCGGGTGGCTATCGCGCCTTTTAGCTGGATCTCGGTGTAACTGAGCACCTGATCCAGCGTTTGCTGAGTGACACGTGGCGTGGGGTGCGCCGCCGGGTAGTAGATCAGCGATGTATAAAGCACATCTTTATAATGGCTGCTTTGATAGTCGGGTGATATCCAGCGCAGAGTCGGTTCACCACTGGCTGACGAAGCCGGTTGCAACTGACTGTAATCGCTTAAAAAACCTGAATATTGCTGCTTATCAGCAACATGAGAAGTACAACCACTGAGCAGCATGGCAGAGACCGCCAGAAGAGCAGCAACGGAAGTTTTACGCATCATCAACTCGCTTGTATCAGGAAGGTTTAAGCAAGCATAGATAAGCCAGAAGGGAAATGCAGAATAACAGAGGCGATTTAACGCTGTTATGCAGAATAAATAGCAGGAAAACCCGCTGCAGAGCACAGCGGGCGAAAAAGATTACTCAAAGCAGGTATCAGGATTCTCAGACAGGGTGATGAACTGTTTGCCACCCTGGGTCAGCGCCATAATGGTGCCGCTTTCGATATCGTAAACCCAGCCGTGCAGACGCAGCTTACCGTTACGCAGCGCGACGGAAACGGAAGGATGGGTTTTCATGTTGTTCAGCTGGGCGATGACGTTCTCTTTGACCATCTCGTTCAGCTTCTTCTCTGGCGAGTCATACTCACGCTGCTCAACCACCGCTTTTGCCGCATCGGCATAGCGCAGCCAGTGCTCAACCGCAGGCATGGTATCCATGCAGGCGCAGGAGGCGATGGCGTTCATGGCACCACAGTTAGAGTGACCACAGATGATGATGTCGGAGACGCCCAGCGCGACCACCGCATATTCGATAGTGGCGGAGACACCGCCTGGCTCCGGGCCGAATGAGGGAACGATGTTGCCCGCATTGCGGATAACGAACAGCTCTCCTGGCTCCTGCTGCGTCACCAGTTCAGGCACCAGACGGCTATCTGAACAGGAGATGAACAGCGCTTTCGGATTTTGATTTGAT
The DNA here is from genome assembly GCF_024520875.1 of Pantoea sp. Ft-CA_14. Lineage (NCBI taxonomy): Bacteria > Pseudomonadati > Pseudomonadota > Gammaproteobacteria > Enterobacterales > Erwiniaceae > Pantoea > Pantoea sp. Ft-CA_14. Next base: position 48,292 of record NZ_JALNPM010000006.1, read on the forward strand.
GCCAGGCTTTTGAAAAGATCCTTCCTTTCAGGAAACACATTCTGCTGGAAATTCAGAAATCCGTTGATGATCTCTTTCATTATTTAGCTCTCACATTATCCATTTCATTACCTGAGGGGCATAGCCCCCTCAGTGGGGTTTGCCCGTTTATTATTAATGAAAACAAGTGAATATCAACCCGCCTTTTACCGGATGCTCTAAACAGCGGCCACTGTCAGCGTTTCGCTTGTTCATCAGTCAGAGGCTCCGCAGCCAATTTCTTTTTATAGCACGGGAAGTTATTGGAAAAAGCACGGTTTGAACCGCCCGTTTTTTTGCCTGTGCTGTGGATCGGCTTTTACGCGTTTTTTCACTACTTTACGCCCCCGGCTCGCCAGCAGAAAAGGTTTCTCTTCTGCTGCTGTCTGACCTTATCTGGCAAGCGTGGCGGGCTATGGCGTTTTAGGGCGTGGCGAAACGGCTGCGCATCTGGCAGCACGGGCGCTGCAGCAGAACCGTTGCAGGCAAGGAATGAGGGATAAGATTGAGCAGGACGGGTTCATTAAAACAACCCCGGCAGCAGGAGGTAACAGCTGCCGGGAGAGCAGAATTAACGCTTAGCCATACTGCTGCTGATGCGCTTTTTTACGTCGCAGATAGTCTTCATCTGCACGAAGTTTGTCCCAGTAGCCTTTGAAAACAGCCGCCGCCGCGGCTTTTTCCTCGTTGATGCCGCGCGGCAGCTCCTTGCCATCTGCGTCATATTTACGTCCGCCCTTGTGGTTGCTGTAACGGCGCGCACGGGTATACCCCATCTGAATAAATTTGCGCGCCATATCCATGCCGACAAAATCATCTTTGCGCCGATACTCCTCAAACAGCGCCATGATTTTCTCAGCCGACTCTTCAGCAATGGGAACGGTACGAAAACGCCAGTGTGGCAGTATTTCGCCTTTATAAGGCTCGACCATCAGCACGCCCTGCTCACCACGCCCGACCTGATAAAGCTCGGGGTGCTGGCGGAAGTCGATAGTGCTGAAGTCCTGATCATAATCGAAAGGTTTCATCTCTTTAGTTTAGGATCAAGTGCGTCGCGCAGCCCGTCTCCGAGTAAATTAAATGCCAGAACGGTGAGGAAGATGGCCAGGCTGGGGAAAATTGCCACGTGAGGCGCGATAACCATGTCGGCCCGCGCCTCATTCAGCATTGCACCCCACTCCGGCGTAGGCGGTTGCGCCCCCAGCCCCAGAAACGACAGGCTGGCCGCGGTAATGATTGAGGTACCGACCCGCATGGTGAAATAGACCACAATCGGCGATACCGTGCCGGGCAGGATATGCCGCATCAGGATAGTCCAGTCAGAAGCGCCGATACTGCGTGCCGACTCAATATAGGTCTGATGCTTCAGCACCAGCGTATTGCCGCGAACCAGCCGGGCAAAAGCCGGGATACTGAAGATAGCGACCGCCACAATCACATTACTCATGCCGCTGCCCATAATCGCCACCACCGCAATCGCCAGCAGAATGCCGGGAAAGGCAAACAGCACATCGCAGATACGCATGGTGATGCGGTCCCACCAGCCTTCGTAATAGCCGGCTAACAGCCCAAACAGCGTGCCGATCAGCGCGCCGATCACCACCGAAAAGAAGCCTGCAATCAGGGAAATCCGCGTGCCGACCAGCACCCGACTGAAGATGTCGCGCCCCAGCGAATCGACGCCAAACAGATGCATCAGCGAGGGGCCGTCATTGAGCCGGTCATAATCGAAGTAATTCTCTGCGTCGAACGGCGCAATCCACGGGGCAATAACCGCCAGCACAATCAGTACCAGCACAAACAGCCCGGCCAGCAGCGCCACCGGCTGCCCTCTGAAACGCCGCCAGAATTCACGCCACGGCGTTCGCACCCGATTCTCCGCAATCAGCGGCATCGTTTTCAGTGCCGCTTCGCGTCGCCAGTTTTTCATCGCGACTCCTTAAAGCGAATAGCGGGATTAATCACCGCATAGAGCATGTCGACAAACAGGTTGATCAGAATAAACTCCAGTGAAAACAGCAAAACTTCCGCCTGAATAACCGGGTAGTCGCGCATCGCCACGGAATCGACCAGCAGTCGCCCCAGGCCCGGCCAGTTAAACACCACCTCGACCACGATCGAGCCGCCCAGCAGGAAACCAAACTGCAGCCCCATCATCGTTACCACCGGGATCATGGCGTTGCGCAGGCCATGCTTGACCACCACCAGCGACTCGCGCACCCCTTTGGCCCGGGCGGTCCGCATATAATCTTCCTGCATCACCTCCACGAACGAGGCACGGGTAAAGCGCGCCATCACCGCCGCCACCGCCGCACCCAGGGTGATGGAGGGCAGAATGTAATGTTTCCAGCTCTCTGCACCGACGGTTGGCAGCCATCCCAGTTCAACTGAGAAGACCTGCATCAGCAGCATGCCCAGCGCAAAGGCGGGAAACGAAATGCCCGACACCGCCAGCGTCATCCCCAGTCGATCGGGCCAGCGATTGCGCCAGACAGCAGAAACGATGCCGATTGCCATGCCAAAAATCACGGCCCAGATCATGCTGACCAGCGTCAGCCACAGGGTCGGCATAAAGCGTGAGGCGATCTCCTCCGCGACCGGCCGCTTCGAGACCATCGACTGGCCGAAATCGCCCTGCAGCGCATTCAGCATAAAGTGCCAGAACTGCTGCGGCAGCGGCAGGTCGAGTCCTAGCTCCTGACGCACCAGCGCCACAACCGAGGCATCGGCTTCCGGCCCGGCGATCAGACGCGCCGGGTCGCCCGGCAGCAGGTGAACAAACAGGAACACCAGCACCGCCACAATCAGCAGCGTGGGGATCAGCCCAAAGAGTCGTTTGAGAAAATAGTTAAACATGCAACATCCTGCAGCTGCGGCCAGCCTCACGGGCTGGCCGGCTCCGTTACTTCAGAGTTGCCTCATCGAAATTGAATGAGGTATCGGGCATCACATAAAAACCGCTGAGGTTTTTGCTGTTGGCAGAAACCAGCTGCTCAACTACCAGTGGGATCCATGGGTGATCCTGCCAGATGGTATCCTGCGCATCTTTGTAGAGACGCGCTTTCTCGGCACGATCGGTGGTTTTCAGCGCATCAGCCAGATCTTTATCGACCTTAGGATTGCTGTAAAACGCGGTATTGAAGATCGCCGGTGGCCAGGCCGTAGTAGCAAACAGTGGCGTCAGTGCCCAGTCCGCTTCGCCGGTTGAGGCGGACCAGCCGGTGTAGAACATGCGCACGCCGCTCTCTTTCTGGCCCTTGCCTTCTACTTCAGCGGCACGCTGACCCGCATCCATCGCCGTAACTTTAACTTTCACGCCAACCTGCGCCAGCTGCTGCTGGGTGAACTGCAACACTTTCTGCGCGGTGCTGTGGTTGTGTGACGACCAGAGCGTGGTTTCAAACCCGTTCGGGTAACCCGCCTCTTTCAGCAGGGCTTTCGCTTTGGCCGGATCGTAGCTGATGGCCGGATAGGTCTGAGCGAAGTCGATGGTGGGCGGCACGATGCCGGTAGCAGGCGTGGCGTAACCGGAGAACGCCACTTTCGCCAGCGCCTGACGGTTGATGGCATACTCCAGCGCTTCACGCACCTTCGGATTATCGAACGGCTTCTGAGTGACGTTAAGGCTGATGTAACGCTGCATAATCGATGGCGTGGTTACCACAGCAAGCTTGCTGTTCTTCTCCAGCAGTTTTGCCTGCTCATAGGGCACCGGGAAAGCAAAGTTCGCTTCGCCGGTCTGCAGCATCGCCGCGCGGGTGTTGTTATCCACCACCGGTCGCCAGGTAATGCTGTCCAGCTTCGGATAGCCCGGCTTCCAGTAGCCGTCCCACTTCTTCACCTTCACAAAATCGGTCTGGTTCCAGGTTTCAAACACAAACGGGCCGGTTCCTACCGGATGGAAACCGATCTCTTTGCCATATTTTTTCAGCGCGGTAGGCGAAATCATCGCTGCCGCCGGATGGGCCAGGATGTTGATAAAGGCGGAGAACGGCTCTTTCAGCGTTACTTTTACCGTAGTTGGATCCACCACTTCGGTGCTGGCGATATGTTTAAACAGGTTGTAGCGCTTGAGATGGTTATCCGGGTTGCTGGCACGATCGAGGTTGACCTTTACCGCTTCCGCATTGAAGTCAGTGCCATCCTGGAATTTAACTCCGGAACGCAGCTTAATGGTGTAGGTCAGGCCGTCGGCGCTGGCCTGATAGCTCTCAGCCAGCACGTTAGTGAGCTTCATCTCTTTATCAAAGCCAAACAGGCCCTGATAGAAGGATTTCGCGACCGCCTGCGACAGCGTGTCGTTGGCGTCATAGGGATCGAGAGTGGTGAAGTTGGACGCGACGGCAATCACCGCATCCTGTGCTGCCCAGGCGGGCAATGCCATTGCGCTGCTTAACACGCCAGCCGCCAGTAACCCTTTACGCATCGTAATCTGCATCTTGTTCTCCTGTAATCCCTGTCGGGTTGGTCGCCGGGGCGACATCGTCACTGTTCAGGTCGCGCTGATAACGTGGCGGGCGACGAAATGGCCCGGAGCCACCTCCATCAGCGGCGCCACTTCAGGTTCATCCCCTAACGCATGAATCGGGCTGGGGATCTCATCGACCAGTAAGGCTCGTTCGCGACGCCGGTGAGCCGGATCGGCTACCGGCACCGCTGCCATGAGTTTTCGGGTGTAAGGGTGCTGAGGCTGCTCAAACACCGCCTGACGCGGCCCCATCTCGACAATCTGACCGAGATACATCACCGCCACGCGATGGCTGATACGCTCCACCACCGCCATATCGTGAGAAATAAACAGGAAGGCGATGCCAAACTCGCGCTGCAGGTCGAGCATCAGATTAATAATCTGCGCCTGAATTGACACATCCAGCGCCGAGACGGACTCATCGGCGATCACCACTTTGGGATTCAGCGCCAGCGCGCGGGCTATACAGATGCGCTGACGCTGGCCGCCGGAAAACTCATGGGGATAGCGCTGAGCATGTTCCGGTAGCAGACCCACTTTATCCAGCAGCCAGGCGACGCGCTGCTCCGCCTCGCGACGCGGCATCGCCTTGTGGACCAGCAGCGGCTCCATAATGGAGAAGCCAACCGTCAGCCGGGGATCGAGCGAGGCGTAGGGATCCTGGAAGATAAACTGAATGTCGCGTCGCAGATGGGCCAGCGCGGCACCTGACAAATGGTCTATCCGCTGTCCGTCAAAGGTCAGGGTGCCACCCTGACTGGCAACCAGCTTCAGCAGCGATCGCCCGGTGGTCGATTTACCACAGCCAGACTCTCCCACCAGCGCCAGTGTCTCACCGGCATAGAGATCAAAACTGACTTTTTCGACGGCATGCACCCGGCTTTTAACGCGGTTCAGCAGGCCGCCGCGAATATCAAAGCGGGTGACCAGATCGCGCACCTGCAAAATGGGTGGCTGCAGGCGGCGAACCGTATCCTGCGGCACGTCATCAACGGCATCGCTGTGCAGCAACGGAAATTTGGCCGGCAGGGGCTGGCCCTGCATCGAACCGAGCTTTGGCACCGCCGCCAGCAGCGCCTGGGTATAGGGCTGCTGCGGGGCGCTGAACAGCCTGGCTACCGGGGCATTTTCTACTACTTCGCCGCGGTACATCACCTGAACCCGATCGGCCATTTCGGCGACCACGCCCATATCGTGAGTGATAAAAATCACCCCCATCTGCATCTCTTTTTGCAGCACGCGGATGAGTTGCAAAATCTGCGCCTGAATGGTGACGTCGAGCGCGGTGGTCGGCTCATCGGCAATCAGCAGGGCCGGTTTGCAACAGAGCGCCATGGCGATCATCACGCGCTGACGCATCCCGCCCGACAGCTGATGCGGGAAGCGGGATAACACATTTTGCGCATCCGGGATTCGTACCAGATCCAGCATCCGGCGCGCCTCGGCCAGCGCGCCGGCGTGGCTCAGGCCCTGATGCAGACGGATGGATTCCGCGATCTGCTCGCCCACGGAGAAGACCGGATTCAGCGAGGTCATCGGCTCCTGAAAGATCATCGCCATATCTGCACCGCGCACCCGCCGCATCTGACCTTTTGAGGCGCGCATCAGATCCAGCACGTCGCCGTTGCGACGCCGCAACAGCACCTCGCCGCTGACCCTCCCGCCAGCCTGCTCAATCAGCCGCATCAGCGCCAGCGAGGTCACTGATTTCCCTGAGCCTGACTCCCCCACCAGCGCCAGCGTTTCGCCGCGAAACAGATCGAGTGACAAATGACGCACCGCGTCAGTGACGGTGGTTTCGTGCTGAAAACGCACATTGAGATCGCGCACCGCCAGGACCTGCTCAGGGGCCAGCGGCGGTAACGTTTGCCTGTCGCTCATCTCTGCTCCTTAACTTTCGCGATAGATAGCGACGTCTGCCACTTCGCCAACCCGCGCCACACCGCGATACATCCCTTCGCTGTTGAACGGCAGCGCTACGTTGCCTGCGCGGTCGACGGCAATCAGCCCCCCGCTGCCGCCCAGCTCCAGCACGCTGTCATGAATGACATTAACTGTGGCCTGCTGCAGTGAGCGCCCGGCGTAGCGCATCTGGGCTGCCACATCATAGGCCGCCAGCGTCCGCATAAAGACTTCACCAGTGCCGGTACAGGAGACCGCCACGCTGTCGTTGCTGGCGTAGCAGCCTGCGCCCGGCAGCGGCGAGTCGCCGACCCGCCCGGCCTGCTTGTTGGTCATACCGCCCGTTGACGTGGCGGCCGCGAGGTTGCCCTCAAGATCCAGCGCGACGGCCCCCACCGTACCAAACTTACGGTCCGGGTCGAGCGGGTCATCGCTGTGCGCGGCTCCATCATGGTCCAGCACTGCCGTATCGCTGTTCAGCGCGCGCTGCAACTGCTCCCAGCGTTCCGGGGTCGAGAAGTAATCAGGCGTGACCATTTCCAGCCCGTGCGCCTCAGCAAACTGCTCTGCGCCCTCGCCGATAAACAGGACATGCTCGCTATGTTCCAGCACGGCACGTGCCGCCAGCACCGGATTACGTACCCGCGTTACGCCCGCGACCGCCCCTGCACCCAGCGTGCGGCCATCCATGATGCAGGCATCGAGTTCATGGGTGCCCTGATGGGTGAAGACCGCGCCTTTACCGGCGTTGAACAGCGGGCACTCTTCCAGCAGCCGCACCGCTTCGGTCACCGCATCGAGTGCGCTGCCGCCCTGAGCCAGTATCTGCTGGCCCTGAGTGACAATATCGTGTAGCGCCTGACGATAGAGTTGCTCTTTTTCGGCGCTCATTGCTGAGCGCGTAATGGCACCGGCGCCTCCATGAATGGCGATCACTGCATTGACCATAACGATCTACCCTGTGGTTGCATCAGGACGAAAAACACTGATTTAAAATGGTTTTCACCCATTTTTGGTGATTTTTGACTATAGAAAGCCTGCTAAGTGTTGTAAAGCGGAAACTGTTCCTGTGGTTATAACCTTTTCTTACCGCCATATTTCACTTTGGCCACAACAACAGGCAAGTCAGGCCGACACCGATGTGACTCAGCGGCTAATTCCCACCATAATAGGCAGCATCTGAGATAACCAGGCTGGAATATCCATGGAAAGTTTTACTGCAGGCTTGATCTCCCTTGAGGAGGCACAACAAAAAATGCTGTCACAGCTGACGCCCGTCACCGACTCTCTTAGCGTGCCGCTGGCCGAAGCGGTCGGGCGTATCACCGCCAAAGCGGTGACCTCACCGATTGCCGTCCCGCCATTTGATAACTCTGCAATGGATGGCTACGCCGTCAGGCTGGCAGACGCCAGCAGCGGTCAGCCGCTGCCAGTGGCGGGTAAAGCCTTTGCCGGCGCACCGTTTAGCGGTGAGTGGCCGCAGGGCAGCGTGATTCGCATCATGACCGGTGCGCCGGTGCCCGCAGGCTGTGAAGCAGTAGTAATGCAGGAGCAGACCGAAACACAGGGTGATGCGATTATGATCACCGCGCCGGTCCGTCCCGGACAGAACATTCGTCTCATCGGTGATGATATTCAGCCAGGCACCGTGGTGCTGGAAGCGGGAACGCGTCTGGGTGCCGCTGAGCTGCCACTGCTCGCCTCACTGGGTATCGCGCAGGTCAGCGTGCTGCGAAAACTGCGGGTCGCTATCTTCTCCACCGGTGATGAACTCCAGCCGGTAGGCGAGCCGCTGGCCGAAGGCCAGATCTACGACACCAACCGCTTTGCGGTATCACTGATGCTGCATAAGCTGGGTTGCGAAGTCATCGACCTTGGCATCATCAAAGATGACCCGGCCGCACTGCGTGCTGCTTTCACCGAGGCCGATCGGCAGGCGGATGTCGTGATTACTACCGGCGGCGTCTCGGTGGGCGAAGCGGACTTCACCAAAACGATGCTGGAAGAGCTTGGTGCCATCAGCTTCTGGAAGCTGGCGATCAAGCCTGGCAAGCCATTTGCCTTTGGCCGCCTCACCAGCAGCTGGTTCTGCGGCCTGCCAGGTAATCCGGTCTCCGCCGCCGTGACCTTTTATCAGCTCGTTCAGCCGCTGCTTGCCACCCTCACCGGTCAGCAAAAATCAGCATTGCCGCCACGTCAGAAAGTGCGCTGCGCCTCGCGGCTTAAAAAGTCACCAGGCCGGCTCGATTTTCAGCGCGGCATCCTGCGACAGAACGCACAGGGTGAACTGGAGGTGGAAACCACCGGGATGCAGGGTTCGCACGTCTTCAGCTCCTTCGCCCAGGCAAACTGTTTTATTGTGCTGGAACGGGATCGCGGCAATGTTGAACCGGGCGAATGGGTCGAGGTGGAACCGTTCAACGCCCTGCTGGAGGCGTAAATGCTGCCTGAATTAAGCGATGAGGAGATGCTGCGCTACAACCGGCAGATTGTATTGCGCGGCTTTGATTTCGACGGTCAGGAGCGGCTGAAAGCGAGTCATGCGCTGATCGTCGGGCTGGGCGGACTCGGCTGCGCCGCTGCGCCCTATCTGGCGGCTGCCGGTGTCGGCAGCCTGACGCTGCTCGACTTCGATACCGTATCGCACTCTAACCTGCAACGGCAGATCCTGCATCACGATGCTGACATTAGCCGCGCCAAAGTGGACTCCGCCGCACAAAGCCTGGCCGCCATCAATCCGCACTGCCAGCTGCATCCGGTTAATGGACAGCTGGACGATGCAGCGCTGCTGGCGCTGATCGCCCGGCAGCAGGTGGTGCTTGACTGCACTGACAACGTTGCAGTGCGTGAGCAGCTTAACCGGCTCTGTCGTCAGCAGCAGGTGCCACTGGTCTCCGGCGCCGCGATTCGGATGGAAGGTCAGATCAGCGTATTCAACTGGCAGCCCGGCACACCCTGCTATCGTTGCATCAGCCGCCTGTTTGGGGAACAAACCCTGAGTTGCGTGGAAGCGGGCGTCATGGCTCCGCTGGTTGGCGTGATTGGTGCGATGCAGGCGATGGAAGCGATTAAAGTGCTGACGGCATTTGGCACGCCCGCCACCAGCCGGTTGCTGATGTACGATGCGATGAGCGCGGAGTTCCGCAGCATGAAGGTGGCGCAGGATGCGCACTGTGAAGTGTGTGGTGGTAGCGCGTAGCGTCGGCAGGAACGCCTGTGCTTCATGAAGCCCGCACCGTGGTGAAGTTTTTACCTGCTCAGGGAACAAGGTCAGATCGGAAAGTCGCTTAAACCATCCATGGGCGCTCGTCCCGCGCCATCCATGGCGCGGGACGCTTTCCTACTCTGACCATGTTCCCTGCGCCTTGAGCATATGCGTTGCTGCCAGATAATCCCTGAGCCTGGCATCCTGCCCAACCCACACCATCTAACAAGCTAAAAGCATATAACTCATTCATTACCACCAAAAAAAACGGGGTGACCTGCGCCACCCCGTTTCAATCAGACGATACCCTGACTCCGCAGGTAATCTTCGTAATTACCGGTGAAGTCCACCACGCGATCTGCTTTCAGCTCTATCACGCGGGTTGCCAGCGAGCTGACAAATTCACGGTCGTGTGAAACAAACACCAGCGTGCCTTCATACATCTCCAGCGCCATATTGAGCGATTCAATCGACTCCATATCGAGGTGGTTGGTCGGCTCATCCATAATCAGAATGTTCGGTTTTTCCATCATCAGCTTACCGAACAGCATACGACCCTTCTCTCCACCGGAAAGCACTTTGGCCGGCTTCTTAATATCATCCTGCGAAAACAGCAGGCGACCCAGAATACCGCGAATGGTCTGCTCATCATCGCCAGGCTGTTTCCACTGACTCATCCAGTCAAATACCGTCAGGTCATTGGCAAAATCATCGGCGTGATCCTGAGCGTAATAACCAATACGCGCATTCTCTGACCATTTAACGCTGCCGTTATCTGGCGTCAGCTGACCCACCAGCGATTTTAACAGTGTTGATTTACCGATACCGTTGGCACCGATCACCGCCAGCTTCTCACCCACTTCCAGCAGCAGATTTAAATTCTTAAAAAGCGGACCGTTATCAAATCCTTTGGTCAAACCTTCCACTTCCAGCGCATTACGGAACAACTTCTTGTCCTGCTCAAAGCGGATAAACGGGTTCTGGCGGCTGGAGGCTTTCACTTCATCCAGTTTAATTTTATCCATCTGCTTAGCGCGTGATGTCGCCTGACGCGATTTAGAGGCGTTGGCGCTAAAACGACTGACGAACGATTGTAAGTCAGCAATCTGCGCTTTTTTCTTGGCGTTATCGGATAACAGACGTTCACGCGCCTGGGTCGCCGCGGTCATATATTCGTCATAATTACCGGAATAAACCCGCAGCTCGCCATAATCCAAATCAGCCATGTGCGTACAGACCATATTAAGGAAGTGACGGTCATGCGAAATGATAATCATGGTGCTGTCACGCTCGTTCAGCACCTGCTCCAGCCAGCGAATAGTATCGATGTCCAGGTTGTTCGTCGGTTCATCGAGTAACAGAATATCGGGATTAGAAAACAGCGCCTGCGCCAGCAGCACACGTAATTTAAAGCCCGGCGCAATTTCGCTCATCGGGCCATAATGCTGCTCAACCGGAATGCCGACGCCGAGTAATAACTCACCGGCACGAGACTCCGCGCTATAGCCGTCCATCTCACCGTAAAGTGCCTCAAGATCGCCGACTTTATACCCCTCTTCTTCGCTCATTTCTGGCAAAGAATAAATACGGTCGCGCTCCTGCTTCACTTCCCATAACTCATGGTGACCCATGATAACGGTGTCCAGCACGCTAAATTGTTCAAAGGCGAACTGATCCTGACGCAACTTACCGATGCGCTCGTTGGGATCGTAAGAAACATTGCCGCCTGAAGGCACCAGATCGCCACCCAAAATCTTCATGAAGGTGGATTTTCCGCTGCCGTTCGCACCGATTAAACCGTAACGATTACCGCCGCCAAATTTAACGGAGATATTTTCGAACAGTGGCTTGCTGCCAAACTGCATGGTGATATTGCTGCTAACTAACACGGCATTGACCTTTGTGAAGAGAATGGATGAAAAAACGGCGGCTATTATGCCAGATGTGACGCAGCGCACGCCAGCGTCAGCCGTGGATTCCTTGCGGGGTGATTGATATCCCGGCAGAAATAAAAAAGCCGGAAGGCCATGATGGCCCCCCGGCTCCCACTTACAAGGATTGTGTCGATCAATCGATCAGGAAACTGTCCAGGCTTTTACCGGAATCCAGCGCTTTTTTAATCGCTGCCGGGGTACGGCCCTGGCCAGTCCAGGATTTCTGCTCACCATTTTCGTCGGTGTAAGAATATTTAGCCGGACGCGGCGCACGCTTGGTACGTTTTTTCCCGCTTTCCAGTGCACCTAATAATTCATTAGGATCGATACCGTCAGCCAGCAGCATTTCGCGATATTTAGAAAGCTTTTCTTCTTTTTCGCGATTTTGCGTCTCTTCCGCTTCTGCTTCTTCACGGCGCTCAGTAACAACAACCGTTAATTTTTCCAGGATCTCTTCAAGATCGGTCAGTGGCAGTTCACGAGCCTGGGCACGTAATGTGCGAATATTGTTCAGTACCTTAAATGCGTCACTCATCACAATGTCCTTGATTAAGGGGGGTTAATAAAACTGTAGCGCCAAGACTACCTAATTCAAATAAAAAAATAAATTATTTTTACGCTACAGATAATTCCTAAGTATTAATTCGGCCGAAACAGAGCTATTAAAATCGGGCGTGCCTGACCTTTTATTAACGCTGAATTAACAACAAATGGCACTTTTACTCAGGAGTTGAAAACGATTTCAGGCAGATTATCCCGGCAGAAGGCAGTTAACGCTATCAACTAAATGCGGGCCATGCAGCCTCATTATTTACGCTTACGGGCCGGAGATAACAGATTAAAAATGTGCCTGCCCGTGACCCCAGTCACACCAGCTTACAGATTATGCTTAAAAAGCCACCCCCGGCACCGTTAAATAGCGCAAAAGAATTAACGCTCTGGTGGCTTTTTTAATTATGCACTTTGCCACCTGTTAACCATTTTTGCCGCTGCGATTTATAGCAGAGTCGGATTATTCGCAGATCGCTTAGCTGCGCAATAACAGTTCCGCCCGGCTCAGGCTGACTGAATAGCCTCACGCGCCCCCACTCGTTCAGTCGTAAGTTGCCTTAAAAAAACGGCAAAGAAATAAACTGAGAAAGGTGACAGAGCTCAAAAACCTGAATGCGGAAAGTGCCAGCAACATGAAAATAATCGCTCGCCGGAGGCGCTGATAATAACCCTGCGATTATCACTGTTTTATTTTCTGCTGGCTGCACCCGTTCCAGTGATGCTGAGAAGCTCTCTTTATCAACGGGTTAGATCATGATGAACAACATGGAGAGACAGGCAGCATCGGTTTAACGCTGCCGGAGGAGAGATAAAGCGGTAACTGCGCAGAGGCAGCTACCGCCGGATGACTAATTCGCCTGCGTGGCCGGGCCAAATACCGGATATTGCGGCATATCCACGTTCTGGTAAGTCTCCCAGCCGCCACCCAGCGCTTTATAGAGCGCCACTAAATCGAGTGCACTCTGCATCCGCGCCTGTGTCGCCTGCTCCTCTGCCTGAGCCAGCTGACGCTGCGCATCCAGCACCTCCAGGAAGGTCGAGAGCCCCTGGCGATAACTGTCGCTGGCGAGATCAAAGGCGCGCTGAAGCGCACCGGTTGTCTCATCCAGCGCGGTGACCCGCTGCTGATCGGCGCGATAGCTGACCAGCGCATTCTCCACATCCTGCAACGCCGTCAGCACCGTCTGGCGATAATCCAGCGCGGCACTGGCCTGCTGCGCCCGCGCTAACTTCACGCTCGACACCAGCTGTCCGCCCTGGAAAATCGGAATCGATAACGACGGGCCATAACTGTAGAAATGGCTGCTCCAGTTATCCAGATAGCTGACATCGGTGTTGCGCACGCCCAGCTGGCCGGTCAGTGACAGGCTCGGGAAAAGCTGCGCGACAGAAACCCCAATCTCAGCGGTTTGTGCATGCAGCGTCGCTTCAGCCTGACGAATATCAGGACGACGACGTGCCAGCGTAGAAGGAATACCTACCGGGACAAACTGTGGCAGCGGGGGTAACGCTTTTGGCGTACTGAGTTCAGCATCCAGCGCCCCCGGCGTCTTGCCGAGCAGCACCGCTAACCCATTCATCGCCTGCCGCGCCTGCGACTGATACTGCGGCAGTTGTGCCTGCAGCGTACTGAGCTGGGCACGCGCATTTTCCACATCGGTCAGCGGGGCCAGGCCATTACGCTGCTGGCTTTGGGTCAGCTCGGTCGTCTGCTGCGCCACCTCAATCTGCTGTTGCAGCGTCTGAATCGTGCTCTGCGCGCCGCGCAGTTGCAGCCAGGCACGCGCCACTTCGGCCTCCAGTGAGACCAGCGCATCGTTGCGCTGTTCTATCGCTGCCTGCTGCTGGGCATTGGCTGCCTCAACCTGACGGCGCACTTTGCCCCACAGATCCAGCTCCCAGCTGGCATCGAAGCTGCCCTGATAGAGGGTAACCGGCTGGGTCAATCCATTGAGCTGGCTGGCCACGTTGCTGTCGAGCTGATCGGTTGCGCCATTGGATTTAAGCAAGCCTTCCAGCCCGAGCTGCTGACGCGTCACTTTGGCTGAACCGCCCAGGGTGGGGAACAGGCTGCCCTGCGCCTGCGTCAGCTGTTCACGTGCTCCGGCAATGCGCAGCACCGTCTGCTGCAGGCTCAGATTGCCCGCAATCGCCCGTTCAATCAGACTGTCGAGCTGCGGATCATTGAAGCTGCGCCACCAGCGTGAATTAATCGCGGCGTTTTGTGGCTTTGACGCCTCCTGCGAATCCAGGGTGTTGTAGCCACCCGGCACGGCAGGTTTCGGCGCCTGATAGTCAGGTCCGACAGCGCAGCCCGCCAGCCCGAGGGCCAGCAGTAAACTCAGGGGTTTCAGGCGATGAGAGTAAAAAACCTTCATGTTAGTGTGCTCCTGCACTGCCTTCGCTCTTAATCGGCGACAGCAGCCAACAAAATGGAATCAAAATCAGGGCGACAATACTCAGGCCTGAGAAGACATCGATGTAAGCGAGGATACGCGACTGCGCAATCATCTCCTGATAGAGCTGACCGGTTGCCAGCGTGACGGGATCGCCCACCGCCGAGGTAAAGTCGCGTATCGCCTGCGCCCAGTGCTGAAGCGTAATGTTGAACGGCTCATTCAGCGGCGTCATGTTATGCACCATGTGCGCTGACCGCACCTGTTCGCGCTCGGTAATGGCAGCGGTCGAGAGTGAAATCCCAATCGATCCGGCCACGTTACGGAACATGGTAAACAGCGCCGAGGCGTCAGCATTAAGCCGCTGCGGAATGGTGACAAAAGCGATAGTCGTCAGCGGGACAAACAGGAAACCCAGCCCGATTGACTGTGCGCTGCGCATCAACACCAAAGTGGTGAAATCAACGTTGGGCGTTAAGGTGGCGGAGTAGAGAAACGCCACGGCCAGACAGCTAAAGCCAAAGGCAATGATGTAGCGCGTCTGAACGATTGGCATCAGTTTCAGCACCAGCGGTATGGTCAGCACAATCAGCACCGCGCCAGGCGACAACACCAGACCTGACCAGGTGGCGGTGTACCCCAGATCCTGCTGCGCCAGCTGTGGCAGCACTACGGAGCTGCCATACAGAATCATCGCCATCCCCGCCATCAACAGCCCGGCGACCCAGAAGTTGCGGTCTTTCATCACCAGAATATCGACCACTGGCTTACGGGCATACATCAGCCAGTAGATGGCACCGACGATGCCAATCAGCGCCAGAATGGCGAACAGCACGATAAAGTGCGAGGCAAACCAGTCCTCATCCTCTCCGCGATCCAGCATCACCTGCAGACAACCCAGTCCTAAGGTAATCAGGCTGATACCGATATAGTCGATCTTCAGCTTACCTTTGGCCCATTTACGCTCCCACGGTGGATCTTCCAGCAACTGATAGATCGCCAGTACGGTAAGCACGCCGACCGGAATGTTGATAAAGAACACCCAGCGCCAGCTGTAGTTGTCGGTAATCCAGCCACCTAATGTCGGGCCAATCACCGGCGCGACAATAATGGCAATAGAGGAGAGCCCAAATGCCTTGCCGCGATCTTCCGCCTTGAAGTAGTCCAGCAGCACAGACTGCTGAACCGGCTGCAATCCGCCACCAAAAAAGCCCTGCAGCACGCGGAACAGAATGATTTGCCACAGTTCGGTAGCGATGCCGCACAGGAAGGAGCAGATGGTAAACATCACGATGCAGATCAGGAAAAACTGTTTACGGCCAAACAGTCGGCTGAAGAACGCAGAGATAGGCAGCACAATGCCGTTCGCCACCAGATAGGAGGTCAGCACCCAGGTTGACTCATCGTAACTGGAGGAGAGCGAACCGGCGATATGCGGCAGCGCCACGTTAACAATGGTGGTGTCGAGGATCTCCATAAACACCGCCAGCGTGACCGTGATCGCCACTAACCACGGATTACTGGCGGGTTTCCAGCTCTGCGCCGTACTCATTCCACCGTTACCTTCGGTTCAACAGAGAGACCCAGCGGCAGAGGATGGTTCGGATCAAGGCCCTTGTCGATGACGATTTTCACCGGCACGCGCTGAACGATTTTCACATAGTTGCCGGTGGCGTTTTCTGACGGGAAAGTCGAGAAGCGTGAACCAGAGCCCATCTGGATACTGTCGACATGCCCTTCAAGCTTCATATCCGGCCAGGCATCGACGCTGATTTCAACTTTGTCGCCAGGATTCATGTGTTGCAGCTGAGACTCTTTGAAGTTTGCGGTGACCCAGATCTCAGGCGAGACCAGTGAAAACAGCGACGATCCCGCCTGCACCAGTGTGCCCAGCTGAACGTTACGCTTGGTGACAAACCCGTCATAGGGCGCGCGAACCTGGGTATAGGAGAGATTAAGATCGGCCGTGCTTAACTGCGCCTTAGCCTGCTCAACCTGTTGCTGACGCGCTTCAACATTGGTCTCCTGCTGGCGAATCTGCAGAGCAACCTGTGACGCCACTTCAACCTGTGCTTTCGCACTTTGTAACTGCGCCTGCGCCGAACGTAACTGCGCGGACGCGCTGTCGATATTACGCTGACTGGTCGCACGCGGATCGACGCCGCGCTGGCGACGATAATCCGCCTGCGCATTAAGCAGATTCGCTTCGGCTTTCGCCTGATCCGCCAGCGCCTGATCGCGCTGTGCCGGATACTGTACCTTTGACAGCGCCAGTTGAGCCTGCGCCTGATGCAGCTGTGCGACAGCTAAACCGAGCTGCGCATTAGCCTGCTCACGCTGGGCACGATTGTCGCTGGGATCGATCTCCACCAGCAGATCGCCCTTCTTCACCCGCTGGTTATCTTTCACCAGCAGCTTCACGACATAGCCGGAGGCTTTAGGCGCAATGGTAACGGCATCGCCTTCGGTAAAGGCGTCGTCGGTGGTTTCAATATTGCGGGTAGTGAACCAGAACCAGAAGCCGACAATCAGCATAATCACCACCACTACCGCCAGAATAATCAGCGGCTTTTTACCGGGGCGTTTACGCTCAGGCTGCTGGTCGTTGTCCTGATTTTCCTCTGACTGACGGTTTTTATCCGTCGCATTTTCTGCGTCCTGCTGGTGTGGATCGCGTTGGTTATTCTCGCTCATAGTTCCCATCACTGGCTAAGGCCCTAATTCCCGGGCATAAAGGTCCTGTTAACCTTATATCGGAAACTGACAAAATCCAGCGCAACTTTACGAAACTTGAGAAATGGCGCACATCCTGCCACCTGTGGCGGGTAGCAGGATGCGTCGGGCCTAATTGAGCAGCCGCAACAGCAGCCAGCCGCTGGCCATCGACCAGGCAAGCAGAGGGAGAGAAAAGAGATGGAAATGCCACCAGACGGCCCGATCTTTCGCCATACGCAGGGCAATCAGGTTAGCGAGCGAACCCGGCAGCAGGCCGAATCCGCCAATATTGACCGCCCAGGCCAGCACATCGCCAGGCGGGACTTTTTGCAGCAGCAGAATCGTCGCCGGAACGTTGCTGATCACCTGTGACAGACCAATCGCCAGCAGGTAGAGCTGCCCCTGACCGAAATGAGAAACCGCATCAAAGTGAGCCTGCATCACCGGCAGACGCGTCATCAGGAAGACGTCAATAAACATGGCGATAAACACCGCCAGCAGGCTCCAGTCGATGCGCAGCAGCACCGGACGCGCCATCACCAGGAACGTGGCAAGAATCAGCAGCAGGACCCAACCGGTGATTTCCAGCTCCAGTCCGGCGATAAACAGCAGGTATAGCACCACGCTGACAATAAACAGCGGCTTCTGCCACTGCGGCTGTTCCGGGTTGTCATGCTTATCAATCGACCGCTTTGAAAAGCTGAACCAGGTTAATACCATCAGGCTAAGCAGCAGCCAGGCGGCCAGCGGCAGCATCTGCACAATAAACGCGACAACACTTAGTTTGCCGTGGCTCCACAGCAGAATGTTTTGCGGGTTGCCGACCGGCGTCAGCAGGGATCCGGCGTTGACCGCCAGCGCTTCGAAGATGATCAGTCGCGAGATGGGTAAGTGAGAGAACTTTCGCAGCGTCAGCGTCAGCGGCACCAGAATAAACAGCGCCACATCATTGGTCAGAAACGTAGAGAGCAACGCGGCAGCCAGCACCATAAACAGCGCCAGCGCACGTTCGTGCCGGAAACGCGCAATCAGTCGTCCCCCCAGCACGTCAAAATAGCCACTGGTTTCCAGCCCTTTGGTCAGGATCAACAATCCGGTGAGCGTAATAATGGTATGCCAGTCTACGGCACCGGGCAGATCGGCCCAGCGAAAATCCGCCAGAAATGCCAGAACTACACCAATCACGATTAATAAATGCAAAACAGAGTCATGCAAAAAAGATCGAAGCAGTTGAGGCATGATGAAGGTACGCCTTAGCGTTAGCGGGTTTCGGAGAATTTCTTAAATACGGCCAGCGTTTCATCACTGACGTGATGCTCAATACCTTCTGAATCACGTCGGGCAGTTTCGGGACTGATGCCTAACGCCAGCAGAAAACTTTCAACAATGTGATGACGGGCGCGGCTCTCCTCTGCCAGTTTCTCTCCTTCACCGGTCAGGAAGACACCGCGGTAAGGCACCTGTTCAACCAGCCCGGCACTGCCAAGCCGCTTCAGCATTTTCGCTACGGTCGGTTGTGAAACGCCCAGGCGGGCCGCCATATCAACCTGACGCGCTTCGCCAAATTCACCAATCAAATCAGAGATTAACTCAACGTAGTCATCAATTAATTCCCGACGATGCGCTTCACGCACCTGCCGAAAACCTTCGACATGCTCTTCAATATCTTTCAGTGGTCCTTTTGGCGCAGAAACCACGCTTTTAGCACGACGACTCATTCAGCTTCCTCATTATTTTTTCCCGTACTGTCACTGCTGTACGGATTTAGCTGCGCTCATTGTAAACCAGCCGCAAAGAAGCTCAAATTTTTCGTCATTAGCCTTGGCTAAAGGATATAGCCAGTGCTATATTTGACGATAATGTAAGCAGCAAAAGAGCGATCCCAGTTGAATCCTCTGTTGCTCCGGTGATGATGACGCCTCTCACCGCAGGCTGCTGACTACCGCGTCGACAATGATTGGGAGGTGATTCTATGAGCACCCTGAAATGTTGCTTAGATTGCAGTAAATGCTTCCAGGCTGAGAAGAAAACAACCACGGAGATGAAATCCTGGCTGTGCCTGCTGACGCGTTCACCGTTCACACTGCGTCTGATGTTGCTGGAAAAACTGCTGGGCCATAAGTCTGACGATCGTCGCTGTGAGAATCTCATCTGGCGCGGCTAATCCTGATTCTATGCCTTTCAGCCGCTGGCTGAGAGGCGCACTCTCCCTTTCTGCTCTCTTTTTTTCCTGTTTCCCCATCGAATCAATATGACCTGCGGCTTCAAACAGCATGGCTGCTGATCGGCTACAGCGATCCGGAAAAGTCGGGAAACGTGCAGATACGAGGGAAGGGTGAGTAAATCAGCACAATAAAAAACGGCCCACAAGGGGCCGCTTTTTTGCAGGTCAGCTAAGCTAAACTTAGAAGCTGTAACCTACGCCAGCAATCCAGGTGCCAACGTCAACGTTACGGATACGGCTCTGCTCGTAACCAACGTCAACTGCGAAGTCCTGAACTGGGTTAAACTGCAGACCTGCGCCGTAAGAGAAACCTACGTCGCTTGAATCAGTTTTATCGCGTGATGAAGTATCGTTCTGCTGGAATTTACCGTAGCCGATACCCACAACACCGTAGATGCTTGCCCAGTCGTTCAGACGGAAAGCAGGACCACCGGTCACACCGTAGTACTGGCCTTTGTTATAAATGCCAGAATCGGTGTTATCTTTTTCTGTGTAGGTGAATGAACCGATCCAACCCAGTGGGTTAGAACCGTCTTCGTAGCGGTATTTCAGGTTGAAGCCGTTAGCTTTGTTAGCTACGCCCTGATAGTCGCTCTGAGCATAGCCACCAGTTACGGTGCTCTGTGCCATTGCTGAACCTGCAGATACTGCCAGTACACAGGCTAATGCTGAAAGACATGCAATTTTTTTCATAACCACCTCAAATGTGAAAATACTTCTCTCCTGACAACGCTGAAAATATAACAAAAAATAGCGAGAAACTCTGCCCGGATTTTGTTGTCTAACAGAATGTTTGGTGTAACAGGAAGTTAATGCGACAACCTATGTCATTCATTTTTCTTATAAAATCCGTCATCTTTCTGCAATAATCATTTTGTGCTCATTTCGTTCTTTAAGTTAAATCCTAAAAAAACCTGACATTTCTTTACCTAAATGGCCCTGATTCTGGCCAAAAATCGCTCAGTTGAGAGAAATTTAAAACCCCATTCCGTGATTTTTTGCCTGCTATTTCCTTTACACTGGCTGACTCATTACGTTGATGACCAGGAAAAGTACACAGGATGTCTGCCTCTCCCGCTTCTAAAAACCTTGCCCCGATAGTGATGCCGATTGCCGTGCTGCTGATTGCGATGCTGTCGCTTCAGGGCGGCGCTTCGCTGGCGAAAAGCCTGTTTCCTGCCGTTGGCGCTACCGGCATCACCGCGCTGCGTCTGGGCTTTGGCACCCTGATACTCTGTATTATCTTCAAACCCTGGCGTTTACGCTTTAGCCGGGAGCAACGTCTGCCACTCCTGATGTATGGACTGGCGCTGGGCACAATGAATTTCACGTTCTATCTGGCGATTCGTACCGTGCCGCTGGGTGTGGCGGTGGGACTGGAATTTACCGGCCCACTGGCGCTGGCGCTATTCGGATCGCGCCGGCCACTGGATTTTGTCTGGGTGCTGCTGGCCGTGATTGGTCTGTGGTTCCTGCTGCCTTTTGGCACAGGCATGACTGCGATTGATCCGCTGGGCGCTGCGCTGGCAGTGAGCGCAGGCGCCTGCTGGGCGATCTATATCCTGGCGGGACAGCGGGCAGGCGCAGAACATGGCCCGGCGACAGTGGCTATCGGGTCGCTGATTGCCTCAGTGATTTTTGTACCGCTGGGGCTGACGTTCGCAGAAAGTGGTATCTGGACATGGGCCGTTATGCCGATCGCGTTGCTGGTTGCCCTGCTCTCCAGCGCCATCCCCTATTCGCTGGAGATGATCGCCCTCACCCGCTTACCGGCGCGCATCTTCGGCACGCTGATGAGTCTGGAACCCGCCATGGCTGCCTTTTCAGGCATGCTGTTTCTGGGGGAAACCCTGACCGGGCTTCAGTGGCTGGCGCTGCTGGCGATCATCATCGCCTCGGCAGGTTCAACGCTGACCATGCGGCCGAAAAAGAGTCAGTTAAACAGCGTTGAATTATCAGACGATATCCAAAAATAAACGCTATCCGCCCCGCCTGCTGGCGGGGCTAAATAATAATCATGCTCATCATGAGAATTATTCTTAATTTTCACTCCTTCCTGCGCTGTCTATTTTGAAACAGACACTTACCAGTTATTTACACAATAGAGTAACATTATGATTTAAATAGCTATTTATCTGTTTTTATATTTTAACATGGCATTGACCTTCTTAGCCCAGCTCTGCTTTGACTAAAGACGCACGCTATTTCATCCATCGACAAAGTCGTTTCTGCAAAGCTGAAAAGCGCTGCTATACTTATTCGGTACTTGATTAGGACAACCATCAAAGAGAGGACTGAAACGATGAGTACCGCTAAATTGGTTAAAACTAAATCTTCTGACCTGATTTATACCCGCAATGATGTGGCCGAAGACGATAAAAAAGCCACCATCGCGGTGTTAAACCGTCTGGTAGTCGAGTTTATTGACCTGTCATTGATCACTAAGCAGGCGCACTGGAACATGCGCGGTGCTAATTTTATCGGTGTGCATGAGATGCTGGACGGCTTCCGCACCGCGATTACCGATCATCAGGATACTATTGCCGAGCGTGTGGTTCAGCTGGGTGGCGTGGCGCTGGGCACCACGCAGGTCGTTAACGATACGACTCCGCTGAAGAGCTATCCGCTGAATATTCACAGCGTTCAGGATCATCTGAAAGCGCTGGCAGACCGTTACAGCGTTGTCGCGAATGACACCCGTAAAGCAATCACTGAAGTGAAAGACGAAGATACCGCTGACATCTTCACTGCGGCATCACGTGACCTTGATAAATTCCTGTGGTTTATCGAAGCGAACATCGAATAAGACTCAATGCAGTCTGTCAGGCGGGGAAACCCGCCTTTTTTACGTCTGTGTTACCGCATTTTTATGACCCTGTTAACAGTTCTTCCCTCCTCCGCTTCACAGCCTTAACATCTGAGGCACACTACCGCTTGCACCAAAACAGCCACCTGCACCAAAACTGAGCACCAAACTGGTGCAATGGCAGAATTAACTGCAAAATCGTGTCAGCTATGTTATTTAACTCTCTGATTTCGCGGATTTTGCAAAGTTGGCATAATTCTTTCATATGACAAGCCGCAAACGCAGGCCCTGCCGCCTGGTAGTAAAAAAAGGAAAAATGATGAAGTCACTGTTAAAAGTTTCTGTGGCCGCGCTGGCGCTGGCCTTCTCTCTCTCTTCCACTGCAGCAGACAAGAAGCTGGTCGTCGCCACGGATACCGCCTTTGTTCCGTTTGAATTTAAACAGGGTGATAAATATGTCGGCTTCGATGTGGATCTGTGGGATGCCATTGCGAAAGAGCTGAAGCTCGATTACACCCTGAAGCCAATGGACTTCAGCGGCATTATCCCTGCACTGCAAACGCGCAATGTCGATCTGGCACTGGCGGGTATCACCATTACCGAAGAACGTAAAAAAGCGATTGAGTTCTCTGACGGCTATTACAAAAGCGGTCTGCAGGTGATGGTGCGTAACAATGAAAACGACATCAAAGGCATCAGCGATCTGAACGGTAAAGTGGTCGCAGTGAAAAGCGGCACCGGCTCCGTGGAATACGCGAAAGCCAACATCAAATCCAAAGATCTGCGTCAGTTCCCGAATATCGACAGCGCCTATATGGAGCTGGGCACCAACCGTGCGGACGCCGTGCTGCATGACACGCCTAACATCCTTTACTTCATCCATACCGCCGGTAAAGGCCGCTTTAAAGCGGTAGGCGATTCAATTGAAGCGCAGCAGTATGGTATCGCCTTCCCGAAAGGCAGCGACGATTTACGTGAAAAAGTAAACGGCGCACTGAAAACCCTGAAAGAGAACGGCACCTACAACACGCTCTATAAAAAATGGTTTGGCACCGAACCTAAATAATAATTTGCCCGTTATCTGATTTCAGCAGGGGAACTTTTTCCCTGCTTTTTTCCATCGCAACATATCTGGAGTGACACCATGGAGTTTGACTGGAGCGTCATCTGGCCCGCCATGCCAGCGCTGCTTGAAGGCGCTAAACTGACCTTAATTATCTCAATTATTGGACTGGTTGGCGGCCTCTTCATCGGCCTGGTAGCGGGCTTTGCCCGCGCTTACGGTGGCTGGATCACCAATAACATCGCACTGGTGTTTATCGAAATCATTCGCGGCACCCCTATCGTGGTGCAGGTGATGTTTATCTATTTTGCTTTACCGATGGCGTTCCCCGACCTGCGCATTGATCCCTTCAGCGCGGCGGTGGTAACCATCATGATTAACTCCGGCGCTTACATTGCCGAGATTACTCGTGGTGCCGTGCTGTCGATCAACAAGGGCTTCCGCGAAGCCGGACTGGCGCTTGGCCTGTCGAGCCGCGAGACGCTGCGCTACGTGATTATGCCGCTGGCGCTGCGCCGTATGCTGCCACCGCTGGGCAACCAGTGGATTGTCAGCATCAAAGATACTTCGCTGTTTATCGTTATCGGCGTGGCTGAACTGACTCGTCAGGGTCAGGAGATTATTGCCGGTAACTTCCGCGCGCTGGAAATCTGGAGCGCCGTCGCGATTATCTATCTGGTTATTACGCTGGTGTTGAGCTTTGTGCTGCGCCGCATTGAGAAAAGGGTGAAAATCCTGTGATTGAATTTAAAGATGTCTCCAAGCATTTTGGCCAGACCCAGGTGCTGCACAATATTGACCTGAAGATTAACCAGGGCGAAGTGGTGGTGATTATCGGCCCATCCGGTTCCGGTAAATCAACCCTGCTGCGCTGCATTAACAAGCTGGAAGAGATCACCAGTGGCGAACTGATTGTCGATGGCCTGCGCGTCAATGATCCAAAAGTCGATGACCGCCTGATTCGTCAGGAAGCGGGCATGGTGTTTCAGCAGTTTCATCTGTTCCCACAGATGAGTGCGCTGGATAACGTCGCCTTTGGTCCTATCCGTGTGCGCGGTGCCAGCAAAGAGGCGGCACGCCAGCTGGCGCGTGAGCTGCTGGGCAAAGTGGGCCTCGCCGAGCGCGCGCACCACTTCCCGTCTGAGCTTTCCGGCGGCCAGCAGCAGCGCGTGGCGATTGCCCGTGCGCTGGCAGTTAAGCCGAAAATGATGCTGTTTGATGAGCCAACCTCAGCGCTCGACCCGGAACTGCGTCACGAAGTGCTGAAGGTGATGCAGGATCTGGCGGAAGAAGGCATGACGATGGTGATTGTGACGCACGAAGTAGGCTTCGCACAGAAGGTGGCCTCACGGCTGATCTTTATCGATAAAGGCCGGATTGCGGAAGATGGCGATCCCGACAGCCTGATCAGCAACCCACCGAGCGAGCGTCTGCGCGAATTCCTGCAGCACGTCTCCTGATCAAAATGGGCCGCTAAGCGGCCCGTTAAAACTGATGACAATCCAAACCAGGGTAAATCTGGCAGCAACGAATAAACCCGAAGCACAGGGAACCCGGTCAGAAGAGGAAAGCGTCCCGCGCCAGGGACGGCGCGGGCCGAGCGTGTCATGGATGACAGCCTTTGCGTCTTTCCGATCTGACCGGGTTCCCTGTGCCAGCTCGGTCTTACCTCCACCGAGTCGGGCGTTGTCAACAATCAAAATGGGCCGCATCGCGGCCCGTTCTATTTTACTCTTCGCCCACAGATACACCTGTTACCATGTAAAGCGACACCTCAGTTCCCCAGGCGACTCAGCAGTTTAGTGCGCTGGGCGGCAGGCATAAAACTCCACGCCAGGAAGCGACTCTGCTTCTGACCCTGCGCCATATTAACCACCCGCATCTCCGCCACGTCGAGCGCCTGCAGCTGTTTTTCCAGCGCCGGTAAGTTCTCTTTGCGCGACACCAGCGAGGTAAACCAGCCGATCTGACGACTAAACGCCACGCTCTCGGCGATCATCTTGCCGATAAAGCCCTTTTCGCCACCGGGATACCACAGCTCATTGTGCTGGCCGCCAAAGTTGAGCGGCGCACTCTTATCCAGTCCGAGATTGCGGACCTTACGCTGCGATCCCGATACCGCCTCTTCCGCCGACGCGTGGAACGGCGGATTACACATCACAGCACTGAAAAATTCAGTTTTACTGACCACACCTGCCAGCACCGCATCGCTGTTTTTCTGACGACGCAGACGGATCTGGCGCGTCAGGCGCGGATTGGCCGCAACAATGCGGTTAGCAGCTTTGATGGCGGCTTCATCGACTTCGGTGCCGGTAAAGCGCCAGCCATATTCTGCCGCGCCAATCAGCGGATAGATGCAGTTTGCACCGCAGCCGACATCCAGAACGTCCGCCGTCGGGATCACGCCATTGTTATCCAGCGCCAGCAGATCGGCAAGGTAGTGCAGATAATCGGCGCGTCCCGGCACGGGCGGGCAGAGTGAGCCGGGAGCCAGCTGCCAGTCGATGTCGTAAAATAGTTTGATCAGCGCCTGGTTCAGCAGCATCACCGCCTCCGGGTTCGCGAAATCCACGGACTGCACGCCATACCCATTGGGCCGGACTTTGGCTTTCAGCGGCGGATGGGCAGCGGTTAACGCGGCAAAATCGTATTCGCCCTGATGGCGATTGCGGGCGTGGAAGGGCGACGTGCTGGCTGACTTTTTCATACGTTCTCTCAATTATTCAGGCGCGCGTACAATACGCTGTAGGCGGCGGAAAATAAACCCGCACCATCCGCTTACCTCTTTCCGATTCCGTCGGGCGATGCTGTCGGGCTAAGATAAATAAAATTCCCTGCTGGAGAAGTTATGACCCGGAAACGCTATTCCTATCAACCCCGTGCTGGTCACGGTCTGCCGCACGATCCGCTGAACGCCATTATCGGGCCGCGCCCGATCGGCTGGATTAGCTCAGTGAGCAGCAGCGGCCAGCGCAATCTGGCACCTTACAGCTTCTTTAACTGTTTCAACTATCATCCGCCGATTATCGGTTTCGCCAGTAGTGGCTGGAAAGACAGCGTGAGAAATATTGCTGAGACAAAAGAGTTTGTCTGGAACCTTGCGACCCGTCCGCTGGCGGAAGCGATGAACGAGAGTTCCGCCTCGCTACCTGCCGATCAGGATGAGTTCGCCTTTGCCGGTTTAACGCCGCTGGCGCCTTCACAGGTCAGCGCCAGTCTGGTGGCAGAGAGCCCGGTCAACTTCGAGTGCCGACTGACGCAACTGATTCAGCTGCAGGATGCCAGCGGCAATCTGATCGACAGCTGGCTGGTGCTGGGTGAAGCGGTGGCGATTCACATCGATGAATCGCTGCTGGAAGAGGGCATTTATCAGACCGCTAAAGCCGAGCCGATTCTGCGCGCGGGCGGCCCCAGCGCCTATTACGGCATCAGCGAAGCGCAACGTTTTGATTTAGTCCGTCCGGACGCGCGCCGCAGGTAATCCTCACCCCACAAGCGCATCGGCCCGGTGCGCTTTAATCTGAGCTACCGCGCGGGCGATGTCGGGTGCCAGCCAGCGATCCTGCTGCCAGCGCTCAACAACCTGCCGCAAATGCTGCCAGGCGCGCCGCGTGCCTGCTGCCAGCTGTGACTCACCGTGAAACTCCAGCGCCTGCGCCGCCAGCAGATACTCAATCGCGATAATGTGATCAACATTGCTGACCAGTTTCAGCAGCTTCAGCGCCGAGCCGGTGCCGAGGCTCAGATGATCCTCCTGTAATCCTGAAGTGACATAGTTATCAAGCACCGCAGGCTGCGCCAGCTGACGATTCTCCGCGCAGAGTGATGCCGCCACGTACTGCGCAATCATCATGCCTGAATTGACGCCCGGCTCGGCGACCAGAAATGGCGGCAGGCCGCTGACCAGCGGATTCACCAGCCGATCAAGCCGTCGCTCGGCGATGCTGCCCAGCTCCGCCATCGCAATCGCCAGCAGGTCGCAGGCCATTGCCACCGACTCGCCATGCGGATTGGACTGTGACACCACGCGCCAGGCCTGCGGCGTCCCCAGCACCAGCGGATTGTCGGTACAGGCGTTGAGTTCGGTCTCCACCTGACGGACAGCATGACTAAACTGATCGCGGCAGGCGCCGTGCACCTGCGGCATTGAGCGCAGACTGAGTGCATCCTGAGTCCGGATGCCAACGCTGGCTTTCAGCAGCGGGCTGTCACTCAGCAACTGGCGCAGGCGTTCGCCGCTGCGCTGAATCCCCGGGCTGGCCTTCAGCGCCAGCACCTCAGGGTCAAACGCCACCAGCTGACCGCGCAGCGCCTCAAAGCTCATCGCACCGGTAACGTCTGCCCAGTCCAGCAGCCGTTCGGCATCGTCCAGCGCCAGACAGGCTAAGCCGGTCATGCAGGGCGTGCCGTTGACCAGGCTCAGCCCCTCTTTGGCACCAGGCCGGTAAGGGGCTAATCCCGCCTGGGCCAGCGCCTGCTGCGCGGGCATGATTTCGCCCTGCCACTCCACCTCGCCGATGCCAATCAGCGCCAGGCCGATATGCGCCATGTGGGTCAGATATCCCACCGACCCCTGCGACGGTACCTGTGGCGTAATCTGCAGGTTTAGCAACGCCAGGAGATGTTGCACCAGCGCCACTGAAACACCTGATTTTCCGTGACTGTAGTTCGCAATCGCAGCGCACAGAATGGCGCGGACCTCGGGTTTTGCCAGCACCGGCCCGACGCCACAGGCATGACTCAGCAGGGTATTGCGCGACAGCTGGCTCAGCTCATCTTCAGACAGGGTGATGTTGCACAACGCCCCCAGCCCGGTATTGATGCCGTAAGCCACCTGCCCCGCCGCCACGATATTCCCGACGATTTCACGGCTCTGCGCAATGCGCTGCCAGGCACTGTCGCTCAGCGTCAGGGTGGCACCGTGCCGGGCGACCTGCACCAGCGCCTGCCATTTCAGCGGGCCATCGCCCCAGACCAGCGTCTGACGTATCACGTCGCTCATACCACCGGCTCCACCTGATGATGACTGGAGATAAACTGCTTAAAGCGCGCCGATCCCGCCTCGCCGAACATCGCCTCTGGCGTGCCCTGACAATCAATAGTGCCCTGATGCATAAACACCACCCGGTTAGAGACGTTGCGGGCAAAACCCATCTCATGGGTCACCACCAGCATGGTGCGGCCCTCTTCCGCCAGGCTGCGCATGACCTTCAGCACCTCGCCTACCAGTTCCGGATCGAGTGCCGAAGTTGGCTCATCAAACAGCATCACCTCCGGGTCCATTGCCAGCGCACGGGCGATCGCCACCCGCTGCTGCTGACCGCCTGAAAGCTGGGCGGGATAGAAATCTTTGCGATTCAGCAGACCGACCCGATCCAGCAGCTGTTCCGCCTGGGCAATACAGGCTTTTTTATCGCGCTTGAGGACGTAGTGCGGCCCTTCAATGACATTTTGCAGCACCGTCAGGTGCGACCAGAGGTTAAAGCTCTGAAACACCATACCGAGCCGGGAGCGCAGCCGCTCAATCTGACGCGGGTTAGCCGCCAGCTGGTGTCCCCGGGCATGGCGCTTCATCTCAATGGTTTCACCGCCCACGCTGACCACGCCCGCGTCAGGCGTCTCAAGCAGATTAATGCAGCGCAGCAGCGTACTTTTGCCCGAGCCGCTGGCACCGAGTATTGAGATAACATCGCCCTGGTGCGCCTGCAGCGAGATGCCTTTCAGCACCTCCATGGCGCCAAAGGATTTATGGATATCGCTGGCCGACAGCGTGACGGGTGGCAGTTCAGACATGTTTATTTTCCTCCAGGAATCGGCTTAGCGGCCGGTAACGGCTTTTTTTCCGGTTTATGAACCGGCGTCAGACGCCGCTCCAGCAGGGCATAGAGTTGCACAATGATGAAGTTGAGGATCAGGTAGATTGCCGCCGCACAGAGAAACACCTCCATGGTGCGGTAAGTACGCTGGATAATCTGCTGCGCCACCCCGGTGACATCCCAGACCGTGACCAGACTGGCCAGCGCGGTCGACTTCACCAGCAGAATCGCCTCGGTGGAGTAAGCGGGCAGCGCATAACGCAGCATCACCGGCGCGATAATGCGCCGCAGCAGCAGCCCGCGCGACATGCCGCACGCCATCCCCGCCTCCACCTGACCGGGCGGCACAGCCAGCAGCGCACCGCGCAGGATCTCCGCGGTGTAGGCGGCGGTGCAGAGCGACAGTGCCAGCACCGCACAGGTAAAGGGCTCACGCAGAAACGGCCAGAAGAGACTGTGCCGGATCACACCAAACTGCCCCAGACCGTAGTAGATCAGAAACAGCTGGATCATCAGCGGCGAGCCGCGAAACACCAGAATGTAGCCACGGGCAAAAGCACTCAGCAGACGCCAGCGGCTCATGCGAAGCGCCAGAATACCCACCGCCAGCACGCCACCGCACAGAAAGGCGCTGATAAACAGGCCCAGCGTAACCGGCAACGCGGCGCTGAGTTTCAGGAAGGTGTCAGTGAGGAACGCGAAATCGATCATAAATCTCCTTAATGCTGTGCAGCGGTGCGGCTTTGCCAGGCGCGACCAAGACGGGATTCAGCCCGCAGAAAGGCGCGGTTCGACAGCAGCGTCAGCAGCAGATAACAGGCACCGCCCACCAGATAAAAGGAGAAGTAATCACGGGTGGAGCCGGCCGCAATCTGGCTGGCCCGCATCAGCTCGACAATGCCGGTCACTGACACCAGCGCCGAGTCTTTCAGGCTCATCTGCCAGACGTTTGACAGGCCAGGCAGCGCATAGCGCGCCACCTGCGGCAGCAGGATGCGTTGCCGGATACGCCAGCGCGGCATACCAATAGCGACAGCGGCTTCGATCTCCCCTTTCGCCAGGGCCAGCCGTGCGGCACGATAGACTTCCGCCTGGTAAGAGCCGGAGATAAGCCCGATGGCCAGCGCCCCGATCAGGAACGGCGGCGCTTCGATAAACCCGTCCGCGCCAAACAGTTGTCCGATCTGCGTGATCAATCCCGATCCGCCGAAGTAGAACAGGTAGATCACCAGCAGCTCAGGAATGCCACGAAAGATCACCGAGTAGCCTTCCCCTGCCCAGCGCACCGCGCGGTGCGTGGATAACTTCGCAGCGGCGACGCCCGATCCCACTACCGCACCGACCAGCAGCGCGGCAAATGAGAGCAGCAACGTCGTCAGCGTGGCACTCAGAATCAACCGTCCCCAGCCCTCCGGGCCAAAACTCAGCAGGCTTATCATCAGTTACCTCACTCAGGGTGTGACGTCAGTTTTGAACCACTTCTCGCTCAGCTTTTTCACTGTGCCATCGGCCAGCGCGGCTTTGATCGCCTGATCCAGCCGGGCTTTCAGATCGTTGTCTGCCATGCGCACGCCCATCGCCTCGCCCTCACCCCAGATTGAGCCGCCCAGCTGCGGACCGCTAAAGCTGAGGTTACGGTTATCCGGTCGCGCCAGCATCGACTGCGCAAAGGTCACATCGTCAAACACTGCGTCAATTCGCCCCGCCTGCAAATCGAGGATCGCATCGGCTGAGCTGGTGTATTCACGGACATCCGCCACCTCTTTGAAGTACTTGTCGATAAACGGCGTGTAGACGGTGCCGGAGGCGATACCGATGGTTTTGCCCTTCAGCGCCGCTTTCAGGGGTGCGATGGCAGGCTCCACGGTTTTCTCATCGTCGGTGAGTTTGATGATCTTACTGTCGGCAGGCAGCAACGACCCTTTCACCGTGATGAAGGTGGCGGGCGTTGAGGCGTAGGGCACGGTGAAATTGATCACTTTCTTGCGCTCGGGGGTGATCACAATTGCATCCATGATCACATCATATTTTCCGGCATTCAGACCGGCGATCATTCCATCCCAGTTCTGCACCACCAGCTTGCACTGTATTGCCATACGCTGGCAGAGATCGGCCATCAGCTCCGGTTCAAAACCGCCCAGCTTGCCGCCTGGCAGGGTGAGGTTCCAGGGTTCATAACTGCCTTCGGTGGCAATGGTGATCGACTTCCACTCTTTGGCCTGGGCGCTGACGCCACAGAGCAGCAGGCTGGAAACCAGCGTAGTGAGACATAAACGACGAAGAGTCAGAGGGTGCGTCATACGGTTCTCCTGAAAGTAGCGGCCTGGTGATCACCCTGACGAGATTTAACATAAATTTCACAGGATGATATGTCATGTATATACAAGTTAACGCAGCGCAGTTCATTGCCGGCTTTATCGTTTTGTGAGCCAGACAGAATTTATTACGCAGATGGCGGTGCTGCTGCACTTGTACATACAACCAAGCAAAGGTTATGCCAGCTATGCAGAGGCGGAAAAAGGCGGCGGGAGTCTGGGAGCGGGCAGGCGACCTGCCTGACGCTGCACCCAATCAGGGCAGCGATGCACCGGAGTGGCGCATCGCTCTGGTGAGTTTTATTGCGATTTAGCCTGCGCCAGCATGGCGTGGATCAGTGCCTTAAGCACGTTCTGCAACCGGGCGGCACGCGCCTGCTGCCAGGCGTAAGGTGGGGTTTCATCCATGTAGTTGAGCTGCGCCAGCTCCAGCTGGACCGCCTCAATTTGCTGCTGCGGCTGACCGTAGGCACGGGTGATGTAACCACCTTTAAAGCGCCCGTTAATCACCCAGCTGTAGTCGTTCTGCGCCGCGCACACGGCCTCCAGCGCCGCACTCATTGCAGGCGTGCAGCTTGCGCCGTCGTTGGTGCCGATGTTGATATCGGGCAGACGGCCGTCAAACAGGCGGGGAATTTCACTGGCGATAGAGTGGGCATCAAACAGCAGCGCATAGCCATGCTGCGCTTTGAGCCGCGCCAGCTCCTGTTGAATCTGCTGATGATAGGGCTGCCAGATCTGATCGATGTAGCCCTGACGCGCCGTGTCGTCGGGTGTTTTGCCTGGCGCAAAGGTCGGTGTGCCGTCGAACAGTGTTTCCGGGAACAGGCCGGTGGTGGCGCTGGTGTAGAGCGGCTGGTTATCGGGCGGGCGATTGAGATCGACCACAAAGCGGGAGTAGCGGCCAATTAACACGCTGGCCCCGAGATCACGCACAAAATCATACAGCAGGGGAATATGCCAGTCGGTGTCGGGTAAGCCGCGCGCGGCCTCACTCAGTCCGGCTTCCACGTCGGGCGTCAGCTCGGTACCGGCGTGGGGAATGCTGACCAGCAGCGGCAGACTGCCCTGGGTAAAATGGAAAGGGTTCATTGCGGTTCTCCACGATAGATAACGGTACAGGGCAGTTCACCACCCAGCCAGTAAACCAGTTCTGCCGGACGGGCCAGCGGCCAGTGAACGAAGTTCGCCACTTTTCCCGCCTCCAGCGAGCCGTGACTGTCAGCCAGCCCCAGCGCTTTTGCCCCCCACAGCGTGACGCCCGCCAGCGCCTCTTCCGGCGTCATGCCAAACAGGATACAGCCCATATTAAGCATCAGACGCAGCGACAGCGCAGGCGAGGTGCCGGGATTGGCATCGCTGGCCAGCGCCATCGGCACGCCATAGCGCCGGAAGAGATCCACCGGCGGACGCTGCGTCTCCCGCAGCAGATAAAATGCACCAGGCAGCAGTACCGCCACGGTGCCATGCTGTGCCATCGCTCTGGCATCCTCCTCGGTGGCATATTCAAGGTGGTCCGCAGAGAGCGCCCCATAGCGCGCCGCCAGTGCTGCGCCACCTGACGCCGAGAGCTGCTCCGCATGCAGTTTCACCGGCATGCCAAGCGCCACCGCCCGATCAAACACCCGCGCCACCTGCTGCGGTGAAAAGGCGAGATGCTCGCAGAACGCATCCACCGCATCCGCCAGTCCCAGTGCCTGCACCTGCGGCAGCAGCCGTTCGCAGATGATATCGACCCAGCCATCCGGATCGTGCTTAAACTCCGGCGGAAAAGCATGTGCCGCCAGACAGGTGGCGCGCACGTCAGCAGCTACGCTCTCTCCCAGCTGGCGAATCGCCCGCAGCATCCGCAGTTCGCTCTCTTCATCCAGGCCATAGCCGGACTTGATCTCCACGGTGGTGACGCCCTCAGCCAGCAGGCGGTTAAGCCGCCAGCGAGCCGATGCCACCAGTTCCTCTTCAGTGGCGGCGCGGGTAGCGCGCACGGTTGAGAGGATGCCACCGCCCTGCGCGGCAATCTCTGCATAGCTGACGCCATTCAGGCGCTGTTCAAACTCCTGACTGCGGTCGCCGCCAAACACCAGGTGAGTATGACAATCCACCAGCCCCGGGGTCACGATGCCGCCCGGCAGATGATGATGCTGATCGGCGATGAACGCGGGCATCTCCGCCTGCGGCCCGACCCACACCAGCCTGCCCGCCCGCACCACCAGCGCCCCCTGCGGGATAAGATGGTACTTTCCGTCACGCATGGTGACCAGGTCAGCCCCGGTCCACACCGTCTCTACGCGCATCTCTTCTGCCATCGCTGCCTCATGCCTCCGCCGTTTACACTGTGCCTCAAAGTATGTATATGTATATACAACCACATCCGATGAGGATCAACCATGGCGACTTTTTTTGCCTCGCGTGCCCTGCTGGCGGAGGGCTGGCAGCAGCAGGTGCGTATCACGGTCAATCAGGCCGGTTTTATCGACTCCATTACCCCGGATAGCCACGCTGATCAGGCTATCCGGCTCAACGGCGAGGTGATCCCGGCAATCGCCAACCTGCACTCGCACGCCTTCCAGCGTGCCATGGCGGGTCTGGCTGAAGTGGCGGGCGATCCTCAGGACAGTTTCTGGACGTGGCGGGATCTGATGTACCGCATGGTGCAGCGCCTGACGCCGCAACAGGTGGGCGATATTGCCGCCCTGCTCTACATCGAGATGCTGAAAGGCGGCTACACCCAGGTGGCAGAGTTTCACTACCTGCACCACGACACACAGGGTGCGCCCTACAGTGATGATGCGATGCTGCAACAGCTGATTGAAGCGGCGGAGATCGCCGGTATCGGCCAGACGCTGCTGCCGGTGCTCTACAGCTACAGCGGCTTCGGCAGCCAGCCAGCGTCGGCGGGTCAGAAGCGTTTTATCCAGCAGACCGACCGCTATCTGCAACAGCAGGCGCGGCTTGATACGTGGCAGCAGCAAAGGCCACTGCTGAACCGTGGCCTCTGTTTCCATTCACTGCGGGCGGTGAGTGAAAGCCAGATGCAGGACGTGCTGGCGGCCAGTGATCTGACACTGCCGGTACATATCCATGTGGCTGAACAGCAGAAAGAGGTGAATGACTCGCTGGCGTGGAGCGGCGAGCGTCCGGTGGCCTGGCTGCTGAACCGCTTTGAGGTGGATGCGCGCTGGTGCCTGATCCACGCCACCCATCTGGATGAGAGTGAGCAGGCGCGTCTCGCCCGCAGCGGCGCAGTGGCGGGTCTCTGCCCGACCACCGAAGCCAACCTCGGTGACGGCATCTTTCCGGCAGTGGAGTACATCGCGCAGGGCGGACGCTGGGGCATCGGCTCTGACAGTCACGTCTCGCTGAGCACCCAGGAGGAGCTGCGCTGGCTGGAGTATGCTCAGCGACTGCGCGACCAGCGCCGCAACCGGATTACCCTGCCCGGCCAGCCGTCGGTAGGCGATCTGCTGTGGCAACAGGCAGCTGCGGGCGGTGCGCAGGCGTGTGGCATTCAGCAGGGCACGCTGGCGGTGGGACAACGTGCCGACTGGCTGGTGCTGCGGGATGAGGCGTGGCTCGGCAGCGTCGGGTCGCACGCCGTCCTCAACCGCTGGCTCTTTGCCGGGCAGCGCGATCAGATTCGGGACGTTTATGTGGCGGGTAAAGCCGTGGTAGAAGATGGGGTGCATCCGCACCAGACGGCGTGTGCCGCCCGCTTTGCTCAGGCGATGGAGACGCTGCGATGATCGCCCGGTTCACATACGCGGAGCTGGCGGTCAGCCGCTGGCGCAACGGCGGCGGCGAAACCCGCGAAATCATCAGCTTTCCACCCGGCGAGGAGCGCTTCGGCTGGCGCGCCAGCATTGCGACGCTGGCGCAGGATGGTCCCTTCTCAGCCTTTCCTGACATTGATCGGGTGATTACCCTGCTGCATGGCGATCCGGTGTTGCTGACCGCGCCGGGCGTGCAGCACTTACTGACGCCTCAGCAGCCCTGGGCGTTTGCCGGCGAACTCGCCTTAACGGCAAAGCTGCAGGGCAGCGTCAGCGAAGATTTTAATATTATGACGCGGCGCGGGGAATGGCAGGCAGCGGTGGAGGTGGTGACCACGCCGGTCAGCTCTCTGCATGGCATTGCCTGGGTGCTGGCTGGCGCCTGGCAGATGGCTGACGGGGAACGGCTGACTGCGCAGCAGGGCGCGTGGTGGGTCGATGAAGAAACAGCATTCAGCCCGTGCGATACCGATGCCCGGCTGCTGTTTACCCGTCTTAACCGTGTCCCCTGAAGCGGCCCAGTAGTTTGTAACGTGAGCCGGGATAGAGCAGCCGCGCATAGGTCACGATTTTAGTGTCGCTCCAGGTCTGACGGCGAATCAGCAGGCAGGGTTCGTGCTCATCCACCGACAGATGTTTACGCTGACGCGCATCGGGCAACACCGCTTCAACAATGTGCTCGCCCGCCGTCAGCGGCGCGACGCGCATCAGATAGGTGTAAGGCGTCATCTGCTGATAATCCTGCGTCAGGTAATCGGGTGCGACCAGCGGATTGACCAGACGGTCCTCCAGCTGCACCGGCAGATCATTTTCGTAATGCACAATCAGCGAATGATAGAGCGTCTGCCCGGTGGTCAGTCCCAGCACCGCCGCCTGCTCAGGATCGGCTTTGTCCTGGCCGATGGCGAGGATTTTGCAGCTGTGCTGATGGCCGCGCTGAGCGATCTCATCGGCGATATTATGCACCTCCAGCATGGCGGTGTAGCCTTTCATCTCCGCCACGAAGGTTCCGACGCCCTGCATCCGCACCAGAAAGCCTTCGCTGGTGAGTTCACGCAGCGCCCGGTTAATGGTCATGCGGCTGACGCCCAGTTCATTAACCAGTTCACTTTCTGATGGCACACGCTGATTCGCTTTCCACAACCCTTCACGGATCTGGCTGACGATGGCCTGCTTCACCCGCTGATAAATCGGGGCAGGCTCATCGCTCATTGCCGCCGCCAGTTGTGCCAGTGCCGTATGCTCAACCATTTGCTGTTCCTTATGCTGAAAGTCCCCTAAGTTTACTGTCTCACCGTGTGAATGTATATACATCCAGTACGCTGCGCGGTGCCCCAATGGTGCAGTCTGCGCATCCTGATGGTGCAGCCTCTGAGTAGCGCTAAATAGTCAACCCGCAGCGGACGGGCAATCGATTTTTGTGATCGGCCTGGCACGGCACTTGCTTGCTCCCTTTGATTGTATAGACAAGCATAGACAAGAATTAACGCTTATGTTTCACTCGTATTATTCCGCTGGATCAGGGCAAGGAGAGCAGTTTAGCCACACCAGCACACTTGTATAGACAGGAGTAGACTATGTCAGGTTCGTTTCAGGTTTTGCGCCTGGTGCCAGGCGAGGTGGACCTCGCCACATTACGCGCTATCTATCAGGGCAACGTCACGCTGACGCTTGATGAGCCCGCGCGTCAGGCGATTGCGGCGGCGCAGCAGACCGTGGATGCGATTGTCGCCTCTGGCAACGTGGTATATGGCATTAATACCGGCTTCGGCAAGCTGGCGCAGACGCAAATCCCGGCCAGCCGGCTGGCGGATCTGCAGCGTAATCTGGTGCTGTCACACAGCGTCGGGCTGGGCGATCTGCTACCCGACAATGTTACCCGCCTGGTGGTCGCCACCAAAATCATCAGCCTGGCACGCGGTCACTCTGGCGTGCGAATCGAACTGGTTGAGGCGCTGCTGGCGCTGTTTAATGCGGGTGTCATGCCCTGCATCCCGGAAAAAGGCTCGGTCGGTGCCTCAGGCGATCTGGCACCGCTGGCGCACATGTCCCTGATGCTGCTGGGCGAAGGTCAGGTCCGGCTCAGGGGTGAGTTGATCCCGGCAACCGAAGGCCTGGCAAGTGTAGGTCTGTCGCCGTTTGTACTCAGCCCGAAAGAGGGACTGGCGCTGCTTAACGGCACCCAGGTCTCAACTGCACTGGCGCTGCGCGGCCTGTTTGAGGGTGAAAACCTGTTTGCCGCTGGTCTGATGGCCGGTGCGCTGTCGCTGGAGGCGATTAAAGGCTCGCTAAAACCGTTCGACGCCCGTATCCATCAGGCGCGCGGCCAGCATGGTCAGATTGCCGTCGCCGCTGCCGTCAGCACCCTGATTGAGGGCAGTGAAATAGTGCTGTCGCATAAGCATTGCGGCCGCGTTCAGGATCCCTACTC
Organism: Pantoea sp. Ft-CA_14; assembly: GCF_024520875.1. Classification (NCBI taxonomy): domain Bacteria; kingdom Pseudomonadati; phylum Pseudomonadota; class Gammaproteobacteria; order Enterobacterales; family Erwiniaceae; genus Pantoea; species Pantoea sp. Ft-CA_14. The sequence continues at coordinate 85,907 of NZ_JALNPM010000006.1, forward strand.
CATCCGCTGCGTGCCACAGGTGATGGGTGCCTGCCTGGACAACTTCAGCCACGCCGCGCGGATTCTGGAAATCGAAGCGAACGCGGCCTCTGACAACCCGCTGGTGTTCAGTGACAGCGGCGATGTGATCTCCGGCGGCAACTTCCACGCCGAACCGGTGGCCTTTGCTGCGGACATCCTGGCGCTGGCGATTGCCGAAGTCGGGGCCATCTCCGAGCGACGGCTGGCGCTGCTGCTGGACAGCGGCTTGTCGGGCCTGCCGCCCTTCCTGGTGCGCGACGGCGGCGTAAACTCCGGCTTTATGATCGCCCAGGTGACCGCCGCAGCCCTGGCCTCTGAGAACAAATCGCTGGCCCATCCGGGCAGCGTCGACAGCCTGCCGACCTCCGCTAATCAGGAAGATCACGTCTCGATGGCGACCTACGCCGCCCGCCGTCTCGGCAGCATGTGCTTTAACAGCGCCGCAGTCGTGGGCATTGAGGCGATGGCCGCCGCACAGGGCATTGAATTCAACCGGCCGCTGAAAAGCTCTGCGCTGATTGAGCAGGCCATCGACACCATTCGCGAGCAGGTCGCCTTCCTTGAGGAGGATCGCCTGCTGGCTCCCGATATCGAGGCAATGCGTCAGTGGGCAAGTCGCACTGACTGGCCTCAGGCATTGACCGCGCTGCTGCCGAGCATGCGCCCAACTTCTTGAATTAAGGAATCTTTCATGAGCGAAACTCTTTCTCAGGCTGTGGCACGTGAAATTCGCGCGCCTCACGGTACCACGCTGCACTGCGCCAACTGGCTGATTGAAGCCGCTTACCGCATGATTCAGAACAACCTCGATCCCGATGTTGCCGAGCGGCCGGAAGATCTGGTGGTTTATGGCGGCATCGGTAAGGCGGCGCGTAACTGGGAGTGCTTCGAGCAGATCCTGCGTTCACTGCGGGCACTGCAGCCGGATGAAACCCTGCTGATCCAGAGCGGCAAGCCGGTCGGCATCTTCCGCACCCACGCGGATGCACCCCGCGTGCTGCTGGCAAACTCCAATCTGGTGCCGCACTGGGCAACCTGGGATCACTTCCATGAGCTGGATAAAGCGGGTCTGATGATGTACGGCCAGATGACCGCCGGTTCCTGGATCTATATCGGCGCGCAGGGCATCGTGCAGGGCACCTACGAAACCTTCGTGGAAGCGGGACGTCAGCACTACAACAACGACCTCAGCGGACGCTGGATCCTCACCGCCGGGCTGGGCGGCATGGGCGGCGCGCAACCGCTGGCGGGCGTTCTGGCCGGGGCCTGTGTGCTGGCGATTGAGTGTCAGGAGTCGCGCATCGATTTCCGCCTGCGTACCCGCTATGTAGATTACAAAGCCACTACGCTGGATGAAGCGCTGGCGTTAATCAGCGAAGCGACCGCGGCGAAAAAAGCGATTTCGGTCGGGCTGCTGGGCAATGCCGCCGAGATCCTGCCGGAGCTGGTGAAACGCGCCCGGGCGGGCGGGCCAAAACCGGACATCGTCACCGATCAGACCTCGGCACACGATCCGATTAATGGCTATCTGCCGGCTGGCTGGGATCTGGCGCGCTGGCAGCAGGAACGCGTCTCACAGCCGAAGGCAGTAGAGAAAGCGGCGCGTGCCTCAATGGCGGTCCACGTGCAGGCGATGCTCGACTTCTGTCATATGGGCATCCCGACCGTGGATTACGGCAACAATATCCGTCAGGTCGCGCTGGATGAGGGTGTCAGCAACGCCTTCGACTTCCCTGGCTTTGTACCGGCCTACATCCGTCCGCTGTTCTGCGAAGGAAAAGGCCCGTTCCGCTGGGTGGCGCTGTCCGGCGATCCGGAAGATATCTACAAGACCGACGCGAAACTCAAGGAACTGTTCCCGCACCACAAAACGCTGCATCGCTGGCTGGATATGGCGCAGGAGCGCATCGCCTTCCAGGGACTGCCAGCGCGTATCTGCTGGCTGGGACTGGGCGAACGGCATCTTGCCGGTCTGGCGTTCAATGAAATGGTGCGCAACGGCGAGCTGAAAGCGCCGGTGGTGATTGGCCGCGACCATCTCGACTGCGGCTCGGTTGCCTCACCTAACCGTGAAACCGAAGCGATGAAGGATGGCTCGGATGCGATCTCAGACTGGCCACTGCTCAACGCGCTGCTGAACACCGCAGGCGGTGCGACCTGGGTCAGCCTGCATCATGGCGGCGGTGTCGGCATGGGCTTCTCGCAGCACGCCGGTATGGTGATTGTCTGTGATGGCAGCAAAGAGGCGGATGCGCGTCTGGGTCGGGTGTTGTGGAATGACCCGGCCACCGGCGTGATGCGTCATGCCGACGCGGGTTATGAGCTGGCACAAAGTTGCGCGGCAGAGCATGAACTGAACCTGCCGATGCAGAAGTAATACGCTGAACGGGGCGGGCAGCGACTTGCCCCGTTTTCTTCGCATTTTTCCCTTCTGAAGCCCTGCCCGGACATCACTTCCTTATTACTTATTCCATTTTGATTTAGCCTATAGCCAGATTTCGTCCTGCCGGCGATAGACGCAGCGCCACCCGACCTCTAAAGTGAAATCTTCTCATTCTGTATGGAGCGCGACTCTGCATGACCCTTTCCCCTGCCCTGCTTGAAGATGCCCTGCGCTGGCGCCGTGAGTTTCATCGCCACCCCGAATTAGGTTACCAGGAACAGCAAACCAGCCAGTTTATCGCTGATGAGTTAGAGCGGGCGGGATTGCAGGTGTTTCGCGGTCTGGCGGGCACCGGCGTGATCGGCACGCTGGAAAACGGTCCCGGCCCGGTTATCGGGCTGCGTGCGGATATGGATGCGCTGCCGATTACGGAAAAAGGCGACACTGAATGGCGCTCCGCCACCCCTGGCGTGATGCACGCCTGCGGGCACGACGGTCACAGCGCCATTCTGCTGGCCGCCGCCCGACAGCTGGCCGCCACACGCCAGTTCAGCGGCACGGTACATTTCATTTTTCAGCCTGCCGAAGAGAACCTGGGCGGTGCGCGCAAAATGGTGGAAGAGGGACTGTTCCAGCGCTTCCCGATGGATGCGATCTATGCGATGCACAACTGGCCGGGACTGCCGCTGGGGTCACTGGCGGTTAACCCTGGCGCCATGATGGCGTCGCTGGATTCGTTTGAGATTACCCTGCACGGCAAAAGCTGCCACGCTGCGATGCCGGAAAGCGGTGCCGACCCAATGGTGGTGGCGGCCGAGCTGATTCTGGCGCTGCAGACGATTCCGTCACGTCGCCTCTCGCCGCTGGCCTCGGCGGTGGTCAGCGTGACGCAGATCCACGGTGGCGAAGCGATCAACGTGATCCCGGAACAGATTGTGCTGCGCGGCACGGTGCGCTGCCTGCAGACCAGCGTGCGCGAAAAAGTACGCGGGCTGATTGATGAGTTTGTCGCTACCCTGCCACGTCCGTTTGGCGTCAGCGGTGAGATTGAGTGGTTACCGGGCTATCCGGTGACCGCCAACCATGCGGCCCCGGCTGAGCAGGTGCGCGAGGTGGCGCTGGCGACGCTGGGGGCCGAACAGGTTCAGTGGCAGGTTAATCCGTCGATGGCGTCTGAAGATTTTGCCTGCATGATGGAGGCCTGTCCGGGTGCTTACTTCTGGCTGGGCGCGGATGGCGATACGCCTTCCGCCCCGCTGCACAACGCCCGCTATGACTTCAACGACGCGCTGCTGCCAATTGGCATTACTTTCTGGCAGAACCTGGTTGAACAGGCGCTGCCAGCAGCCTGAGTCAGTAACCGGCGGCGAGGATCTGCTGCTCTGCCGCCGCCAGCGAGTCGCACTGGCCGCTGGCGCGCAGGCAGCAGGCGAGTTGAAGTCGCAGTGATGCGGGCACCGGCCGCTGCTGATTCAGCACCTGCTCAATCCAGCGCGCGGTTACCTCTGCCGTCTTATCGGCCGGCAGTTCAACGGCCACTTCGGGCTGACGCTCAACCCACACTTCCGCTTCCGCGCCTGCGCCCTGAATCATGCTGATCGCCGGGCAGCGCTGTGGATTGGCATAGACCTCCCCTTCGGTGCCATTGAGCAGTATCGCAGGCGCATCGATGTCACTGAAGAACTTCGCCACACGCGGCACATACTCCGGATGCGACACGCTCGACAGACGCAGCGCCGCACGTTCGGCAAACGGGGTCGCCAGTTTTGCCAGCGTATGCGCGCTGTTACGCACGCCCATTCGCCAGCGCAGCGACAGCTGTTTCGCCATTGGCGGGCAGAGATGATCGATGGTGATAAAGGCGAGTTCGCCCTGATCGAGTTTTGCCTGCGCCGCCTCTGCGGTGGTGACGGGGGTAATACCCAGCGCGGCAAACACCGCTTCACTGGTGATGCGCGTCGCGTCGTCGCTGACGCCATGCACCAGCACCGGAAAGCCGAGTTTCACCAGCAGCAGCGCCAGCAACGGCGTAAGATTGCCCTGTCGGCGTGCACCGTTGTAGCTGGGGATCACAACCGGCATCGGGTGGTTTTCCGGCGCCTGCAGTTGCATCATCTGCGCCTGCATCGCCTGATAAAAGCCGCGCATTTCCGCTTCGCCTTCGCCTTTGATACGCAGCGCAATCAGAATGCCGCCCAGCTCCAGGTCCGGCACCTCGCCCGCCAGCATCGCGCCATAGAGCGCCACGGCAGTATCAAAGTCGATATCGCGGGCATGATTTTTACCGCGACCAATCTCTTTAATGATTTTATTCAGTTCCATCACTCGCTTCCGGTTAAGTGCGCGGCTCAGCGCCGCGTGGGACGTCGTTTACGCACCGTATTTTTTGGCACCACGGTGGCCGGTATCGCTGCCGGCTCTGGCGTTTCCGGCTGCTCAATCGGGAAGATCGGCAGCGCCGCTAACAGCCGGCTGCCGTAGGATTTGCTCAGCAGACGGCGGTCGTAAATGACGATTTCGCCATAACATTGATGGCTGCGAATCAGGCGTCCGACCTGTTGAATCAGGGTAAAAGAGGCGCTGGGTAAGCTCTGCACCTCAAACGGATAGCGTTTCAGGCTTTTCAGCCACTCGCCTTCGGTCAAAATTACCGGACTGTCTACCGGGGGAAAAGCGATTTTGTGAATATGCACCTGACTCAGCAGATCGCCTTTAAGATCCAGCCCTTCGGCAAACGACTGCAGGCCAATCAGGATGCTGGTTTCCCCTTTGGCGACGCGCTGACGATGCAGATCGACCAGGCGGCTGCGAGGCTGATCGCCCTGAACCAGCATTGAGAGGCGCAGGTCGGGCAGACAGGCGACAAACTGCTGCATCGCCCGGTTGCTGGCAAACAGCACCAGCACACCTTTATGCTTTTTCTCCGCCATCTGCTGCCGGAAGAAACCGGCCATCTCCGCGATATGCTCCGCTTCGTGCGTCATCAGCGGCTCATAGCGCATCTGCGGGATCACCAGCTTGCCCTGCTCCACGTGGTTAAACGGGGAGTCCAGCGCCACAAAGCGGTCGCCCGCCTTCTCGCTGAGTCCCGACATCTCCTGCAGGCGGTTGAAACTGTTAAGCGATCGCAGCGTGGCGGAGGTCACAACCACGTGCGGAATTTTACGCCACAGCATCTTCTCCAGCTGGTCGCTGACGCGGATACCGGCGCAGTGAAACAGCAGGTGCGCCTGACCTTCGCGCAGCTCGCGGGTGATCCACTTCGACACCGGCGCGCCAGAGGCTTTTTCCATCGCCGCCAGCCGCCACAGTTTGCTGACCGATTCAAACCAGCCAAACTGGCGATTGAGCTGCAGCAGATTGCGATGCAGTCGCACCACATCCACCTTGCCGGTCTGCTCGCTCAGCGCATTAATCAAACCTTCACTCAGGCCGCGCAGCGCATCGCTGAGCTTAAAGAGCCGGGCGCAGAGATCCAGCAACTCCTGGGGCAACGCCCCCAGCACAAAGCGGAATTCGCCCGGCTGGTTATGCGGTGGCAGCAGCGGATTCAGCGCCTGAGCGGTAATCGTCAGCAGTTCACGCAGCTCATCGCAGTGCGCTTTCAGCCGCTCCGGGTTAGCCAGCGGCGGCGGCGATTTTGGCCGCATCTGCGTCATAATGCTCTCTACCAGCTTGATAAAGAGGTCGAGCTGCAGGCTGCTCCAGCCCGGCGTGATGTCGGCGCTCATCTCCAGCGCATCGCGGGCCACTTCCGGCAGGTGATGCCCTTCATCCAGCACCAGCATCAGGTTTTTTGCCGGTGGCAGCACCGACTCATTCTCCATTGCTGCCATGACCAGCGCATGGTTCGCCACCACTACATCGACCTGCTCGATTTCACGCCGCGCCACAAAGAACGGGCATTCACGATACCAGCGACAGTGTGCGCCAAGGCAGCTCGCTTTGTCGGTGGAAAGCCGCTGCCACAGGCTGTCGCTGACGTTCTCGTCGCTGTGATCGCGCAGGCCGTCCCACTGATAGCGATCCAGCGATTTCTGCAACCGGCCACACTGCGTCTGCTCCTCTTTAGTGCTGCTGACGGCGTCATCGTCCAGATAAAGCAGCAGATCGCCCTGCTCATCGTCATCGGCCGCCATCGCCGCCAGATTACGCGGACAGACATAGCGCCCGCGGCCAAAGGCGGCAGTAAAGGTGAGATCGGGAATGATTTTTTTCAGCAGCGGCAGATCTTTGGTGAAGATTTGATCCTGCAGCGCCACGTTGGCGGTGCTGATCACCAGCCGCTTCTCCTGGGCGCGGCTGGCCGCGATGCCCGGGATCAGATAAGAGAGGGTTTTGCCCACGCCGGTTGGCGCTTCAACCGCCAGATGGCGCGAATCGTCGCCCGCCAGGCACTTCGCCACTTCGGCGATCATCTGGCGCTGCGGCGCACGTGGGATGAAGTCAGGCACCTGCTCCTGAAGCGCTTTATACCATTGCGCTATCTGGCTTTTTACTGCGGCTGTCAGGGCCATGATTTGCGTTACCACACCGAAAATATGGCCTGTATTTTTACACAGTATCCTGTTGGCGTCAGCTTTCGCGCCGAATTTTTCGTGCGACGTCGTAAATTTCAGCAGTTGCCCGTTTCAGGGTCGTGCGGGCAGCCCGTCAACCCAGGCCGGTCCGGCACGAAGAAAGGCCAGCCGCATGAGCTAGCGGCTGGCTACGCCAGCACTTTGTACATATAGGTGGTGGCATCCAGCACGCCCGCGGTGGATTCGGCATAAAACGGGATCGACCCCGCCACCTGCCAGCCCAGCGAGCGATAGAGATCGCTGGCGACATCGCCGCTGCGCGTATCCAGCACCAGCAGCGTTTTGCCCTGCGCACGGGCCTGCTGCTCAGCGCGCTGCATCAGCTCACGCGCGATGCCCTGACGGCGCGCCTGCGGATGCACCAGCAGTTTGCTGATCTCCGCCCGGTGTCGGCCATTAGGCATCGCGCTGCCACTGAGAATGACAGTGCCCACGATGCGACCGTGCTGCCGCGCAACGAATAGTTCGCTGTCGCCGTCTGCCAGAGCGGCGATCCGCTGCTGCCAGAATCGCGTTATCACCTCTTCGTCTTCAGCATCAATAAAGCCGACGCTGGCGCCGTCTGCCACACAGGCCTGCAGCACCGCAGTGAGTTCACCCAGTTGCGGTTGCGCTTCGTCGGCGCGAAGTATTGTGTAATCGATCATGGTTTCGCCACCACCAGTAAATAGCGCGCGCCGTCAGTCAGGTGCGCCTCAAAAGCCGATTTCCCGACCAGATGAAAACGTAAGCAATCACCGGGCTTCAGCGCCCACTGCTGCGCCCCCATCGTGACGGTGAGGCCGCCCTCGCGTAGCCAGATATGCTGCTCCAGACCCTGAATGGGTGGCGCATCGTAATCTATACGTGCACCAGGCCGTAATCTGCCCTCAACGAGTTCGCATCGGAAATGAAGCGCAGGGGGTGAGACATTCCGGCGAATAAATCCGCTGGATTCATCCTGCCACACGGGCTGCTGGTCATCTCTGATCAGCAGACTGGACTCAACCTCCACTTCACTGAGCAGGCGCGACATCGTTAATCCGTAGGCAACACACAGACGGTTAAGCAGCGCAGCAGTAGGGCTGGTCTCGCTTCGCTCAATGCGCGATAATGACGCACGACTGATGCCCGTTGCGACAGCAAGTTCATCCAGCGACCAGCCGCGTTGCAGGCGTAATTCTGCCAGCCTCACCGCCAGTCGTTGCTCCGTATTCAGCTCTGACATGGTGATTTCTCATATTTGGGAATAATTCTCTTATATGAGATATAACGGAGAAACGGCGTATCAGTCAAGTTGTACATCGAGAAATGTATTGTACAACTTAGTCGGCTTCGTTATGGTAATTGCACTCAGACCAATCGAAAGAGGAATTTATGACCTTATACAGTATCGGTGACGTCGCCGAGCGCTGTGGCATAAACCCAGTCACCCTGCGCGCCTGGCAGCGTCGTTATGGCTTACTGAAGCCGCAACGTACCGAAGGCGGACATCGTCAGTTTGACGAAGAAGATGTTCATCGCATCGAAGAGATCATGCGCTGGATTGAAAGCGGCGTGCCGGTCGGTAAAGTTAAGGCACTGCTGGAAGGTGGCGATGTAGATGCCCATGATGGATGGACCACACTCCAGGATGAGCTGATCAGCGTCCTGCGTCACGTCAGACCCGCTAAACTTCGTAATAAAATTGCCGCGATTGGTCGCGAACATCCGATTGATGCGCTGATCGACCATGTTTTTATGCCGGTGCGCCAGAAGCTGAGTCTGGACCAGAACACCGCCCGCACCATGTGCAGTCTGCTGGATGGTTTGCTGATCGATTATGTCGCGTTCTGCCTGACCGGCAGCCGCAAAAAATCGGGTAAAGATGCGCTGATTATTGGCTGGGGTATCGACGATCGTACCCGCATCTGGCTGGAAGGCTGGCGTCTGTCGCAGCATGGCTGGCGGATTGATGTGCTGGCAGAACCGCTGGATTTACCGCGTCCTGAACTCTTTCCCGGCATGAATATGTTTGTCTTTACCGGTAAAAAACTGACCCGCCGCCAGCAGGAACAGCTGTCACACTGGCAGGAACAGGGCTATGCCGTGCGGTTGCACGACCCCGCCTGATAACAAAAACGCACGCCGGGCACTTTGCCTGCTGCCTTGCGCGCGCTATTATCCCCGCCTCACTGTTAACGAGCTCAGGTTTTACCCATGAACTGTAAAAAAGCTTTCTTCGCCACGCTGTTTTTTATTATGGCGGCAGGTGGCACCGGCGGTCTGATGCTGGTGGGATACTCTCTCATCGTTCACTCACGCTAAGCCAGCGCTGCAGGCGTTCAAACAGGCGATCGCTGACTATCGCCAGCAGCGCCACCAGTAATGCCCCCTGAATCACATAGGCTGTATTAAAGCCGCTTAAGCCGATAATCACCGGCGATCCCAGACTTTTCGCGCCGACCGTCGAGGCGATGGCAGCGGTGCCGATGTTGATGATCACCGAGGTGCGTATCCCGGCGATGATGACCGGCGCAGCCAGCGCCAGCTCAATCTGCCACAGCCGTTGCCAGCTACTCATGCCGACCCCGATGGCGATCTCCCGACTGCTGGCCGGTACGCTATCAATACCCGCCAGCGTCCCCTGTAAAATCGGCAGCAATCCGTAGAGCAGCAGCGCCACAACTGCGGGCCAGGCCCCAAACCCCATTACCGGCACCGCAATCGCAAGCACCGCCACCGGCGGAATCGTCTGCCCTGCCGCCACAATGGTTTCCATCAGCGGCCGGAAGGCCCGCCCCGCCCGCCGCGTCACCAGCACACCACTGCCGATGCCAATCACAATCGCCAGCAGGCTGGCGGTGATCACCAGAAACAGATGCGCCAGCGTCAGCTGCCAGAAACTCTCCTGCTGATAGAGTGGCCGCGCCAGTTCGGGAAACCAGCGGTGAAACAGCGGCCCGCTGTAAGGCATCAGGGTCAGCAGCGCGCCGTAGAACAGCACCAGCCACAGCAGCGGATCCCTTAGCCTGCGCATGTTAAATCCTCGCGCAGTTGCAGCAGATCGCCAAAGTGGAGCACGCCCAGTGGCCGCTGCTGATCGTCGATGACCGGCAGTTTATCGGTACGCCGGGCGATAAACTGCGACAGGGCATCGCGCAGCGTCAGTGCCGCAGCGATCGGTTCGCCCGGCAGCCACTCGCCGCGCCGCACGGCATTACCGACCTGCTCCAGCGACAACAGCCGTACCCCCATTTCGCTGCGGCCAAAGAAGTCGCGCACAAAATCATTTTTCGGCTGGGTCAGCAGCTCGACTGGCCTGCCCTGCTGAACAATCTCGCCGTTATCCATCAGCACAATACGGTCTGCCAGCGTCAGCGCTTCGTCGATGTCGTGCGTCACCAGCACGATGGTGCGGCCCGACAGTTGATGAATGCGCAACATCTCCTGTTGCAGCACCCCGCGCGTCACCGGGTCGAGTGCACCAAACGGCTCATCCATTAGTAACACTTCCGGATCCGCCGCCAGCGCCCGCGCCACGCCGATGCGCTGCTGCTGCCCACCCGAGAGCTGATGCGGATAGCGGTCCAGCAGCTGCGCATCGAGATTCAGCAGCGCCAGCAGCGCCGTGATACGTTCATTGACCTGTGCCCGGGGCCAGCCCAGCAGCACTGGCACCGTGGCGATATTCTTCCGCACCGTCCAGTGCGGAAACAGACCAATCGACTGGATCGCGTAGCCCATGCGCCGCCGCAGCGTGCGGGCATCGAGCTGGCGAATCGACTCTCCGGCAAAGCGGATTTCACCACTGTCAAACTCCACCAGCCGGTTGATCATCTTCAGGGTGGTCGATTTGCCCGAACCGGAGGTGCCAAGCAGCACGCAAAATTCCCCTTTCGCCACCTGTAACGACAGATCTTTCACCGCCGCTTTACCGTTAAACGCGCGGGAAACGCCGTCAAACTCAATCATCTTTTCTCTCCAGCAGTGAGATCAGCAGGCGGAACAGCGCATCGATGACCACCGCCAGCGCAATCACTGGGATCACCCCCAGCAACACCAAATCAAGCGCACTGCTTAGCAGTCCCTGGAAAATAATCGCGCCAAAGCCGCCCGCGCCAATCAGCGCCGCAACCACCGCCATGCCCAGCGTCTGCACCACCACTACCCGCAGGCCCGCCAGCCAGACCGGCAGCGCCAGCGGCACATCCACCGCAATAAACTGCTGCCAGCCACTCATGCCGACGCCACGTGCACTCTCACGCACCTCGTGCGGCACCTGTTGCAGCCCCACCACCACGCTGCGCACCAGCGGCAGCAGGGCGTAAAGCACCAGCGCGATCAGCGCCGGAGCCATCCCAATGCCGCTGATGCCCCAGTCGCCGAGCCACGGAAACTGCTGAGCCAGTCCGGCCAGCGGCGCAATCAGCAGACCAAACAGCGCCACCGAGGGCACAGTCTGAATCACATTCAGCACGCCGAACACACCGCCCTGCCACCCAGGCCGCCGAAACAGCGTGACGCCCAGCGGCAGCGCAATCATCAGCGCAGGCACCACCGTACCCGCCAGCAGGGTGAGATGACGGCTCAGCGCGGCATCAAACACCGCGTGGCGGTTGGCATACTCTTTCAGCAGGGAGAGATCGCTGAGCTGGCCACTGAACAGCAGCAGCAGCGGCAACAGCCAGACCTGCAGATTGAGCAGCAGCTGTGCCAGCCGATGGCGGGTCAGTTGCCGCACCTGATCGGTGATCAGCAGCAGGATCAGCGCGCCGCTGCACCACAATCCGCTGGCAAAGCTGGTGCGCGCCAGACGGCTGCCCTGCTGGCTGAGTAAAGTGGCCTGATGACCGCTGAGCCAGATGATCGCCGCCAGCATCAGTTCTGCCGCCAGCAGCGCCAGCATTAGCGTGATGCGGGTCGGCTGCCGCCACAGCAGCAGCCACAGCGTCAACAGCGGCAGCAGCAACAGCCCGAAGCGGCTAATCTGCCAGCCCATCAGCGGTTCACCCGCCACCAGACGGTTTGGGGCGAAGTTCAGAAACGGCAATGCCACCAGCGCCAGACTCAGCAGCGTCAGCAGCAGCAGTGCCACCGGCTGCTCAACCGGACGGCGTATCGCTTCCCGCGATATCTGCATCGGTTACAGCAGCTTTTTCTGCTGCAGCCATTCGGTCGCTACGCTGCTGGCATCCTGACCGTCGACCGCGATTCTGGCGTTGAGCTGTTGCAGTGTCTTCTCATCAAGCGCGCTGAACACCGGCTTCAGCCACTCTGCAATCTCTGGATAGGCTTTAAGTACCGATTCACGGATCACCGGCGTCGGCGCATAAATCGGCTGAACCCCTTTAGGATCGCTGAGCGTCTGCAGACCTAATGCCGCTACCGGACCGTCGGTGCCGTACGCCATCGCCGCGTTTACGCCGGAAGTCTGCTGTGCCGCTGCGCTGATGGTAACAGCGGTATCGCCGCCAGCCAGCGACAGCAGCTGGTCCTGCTTGAGGTCAAAGCCATAGGCTTTTTCAAAGGCGGGTAAGGCATCGCTGCGTTCAATAAATTCTGCTGAGGCCGCCAGTTTGAAGGTGCCGCCTTTTTTCAGCCAGGCGCTGAGGTCCGCCAGAGAGTTGAGCTGATTTTTTTCAGCCAGATCTTTTCGCACAGCGATGGTCCAGGTGTTATTAGCCGGAGCGGGTGTCAGCCAGACCAGATGGTTTTTCTCCGCATCCAGCTTCTTCACTTTCTCGTAGCCTTCGGCGGCATTTTTCCAGGCGCTGTCTTTCTCATCATTGAAGAAAAATGCACCGTTGCCGGTATATTCCGGATAAATATCAAGTTCGCCCGCCGTGATGGCACCGCGCACCACCTGCGTGGTGCCGAGCTGAATTTTATTGACGGTTTTTACCCCATGCTTTTCCAGCACCTGAAGGATCACATTGCCCAGCAGTGATCCTTCGGTATCAATTTTTGAGCCGACCCGCACCGGGTCCGCCGCCTGTGCTATCCCCATGCTGAGCAGCAAAGCGCTGACGCCCATCCAACCCCGAATTCTGACCATGGCTTTTTCCTTATCGCAGTGTGTTGTTTTTACGTTTTGTTCGTGCGTGATGATTCACAAGGCGTTGTGCGCCTGCGCGTTCAGGCTGCCCTCCTGCCACTCTGCGGGAGGCTGGCAAGGCGTGCAGCGGAAATTATCTGCCTTAAAAGCGTAGCCTGGCGCAGCGGCGATGCAGCTGACTTTATCGCAAATTGATAACGATTTGAGATTATAAATTCATCTCATATAACCTAAATGAATTTACGTCTGGGCGTCTAAACGGCTATTCTCGGAAATCTGTTTTTATAATAAAAGACGCACAACATCATGTCCGACCTGACCTCTTCCGCCCATGTGGCAACAGCAGGGAGTTCGCCCGGTGGCGAAACACAGTGGATCCGCAGCGCAGCTGACGTCTCCCGATTAGTGAACAGTGGCGACAGCGCCCGTAATAATGCCCGCATTGTGGTGGCGATTGCGCTGGGGGGCGTCTTCCTTGACGCCTACGACCTGGGTGCGCTGGCCTTTGGCATCAAAGACATCACGCGCGAATTCAATCTCACCCCGACCGGCACCGGCATGGTCGCCTCGGCAATCACCTTCGGGGCCATTATCGGCGCACTAATCGGCGGCTATCTCACGGATAAAATTGGCCGTTATCGGGTGTTTATGGCCGATATGTTCTTTTTCGTGGTGGCGGCTATCGCCTGTGCGTTTGCCCCCAATGAGTACGTGCTGGCCGGCGCGCGTTTTGTGATGGGTCTGGGAGTCGGAATCGATCTGCCGGTGGCGATGGCGTTTCTGGCGGAGTTTTCCAGACTACGTGGCAAGGGAAATAAAGCGGCCAGCGTGGCGATGTGGTGCCCAACCTGGTATGCGGCAATCAGCATCTCTTATCTGCTGGTGCTCTTGCTCTATGCCGTGTTACCCGAAAGCCACACCGACTGGCTCTGGCGTCTAATCCTTGGTTTTGGTGCCGTTCCGGCGATTATCATCATCGCCATCCGTAGCCGTTACATGAGTGAATCCCCGGTTTGGGCGGCGAATCAGGGCGACCTGAAAGGTGCCGCGGCGATTTTACGCAGTGCGTGGAGTATTAATGCCCAGGTGGCACCCGACGCCGCGCTGACGCCTGCCATGCCGGTGCGCAAGGCGAGCTGGCGTAACTATGGTGCGTTGTTACAGGGCGTTTATCGCCGCCGTACATTGCTGGCGACCATCACTTCCATTGCCTCATCTTTTGCTTATAACGCGGTGGCGTTTGGCTTGCCGGTGATCATCTCCAGCTTCTTTGCCCAGTCAATGCTTACCACCATTCTGGTGTCGCTGGCGCTGAATCTGCTGTTCGCCTTTGTCGGCGGGATACTGGCGGTGCGGCTGGTGCCGCGCCTCGGGGCGTGGAAGATGTCGGTGGCGGGTTATGCCTGTCAGTGCGTGGCGCTACTCGGGCTGGCGCTGATTGGTCGTCCGGAAGGCGGTCAGGAAGCCGCGCTGGCGATCGGCATGCTGGCGCTGTTCCTGTTTGGACAGGGATTCGGGCCTGGCTCCCATACCATGACTTTTGCTTCGCTGAGCTACCCGACGTCGCTGCGCGGCGTGGGTGTCGGCTTTAACCAGACGCTGATGCGCGGCAGCTCTACCGTTTCGCTGTTTCTGTTTCCGGTGCTGGTCGCGGCGCTGGGCACCGGCGTATTCTGGGTGATCTTCCTGGCACCACTGGCGGGCCTGCTGGCGCTGCTGGCGATCCGCTGGGAACCGTCGGGTTATGATGTGGATGCGGAAGATTTCGAGCTGCAGCGATAATCAATGGTCAGGGCGTGGATAGCGCGCAGGCTCAGGGAGCAGTGTAAGGTGCCTTTTTAACCTGATTGCAAAGCATCTGAATCACAAATCAGATAGCTAATGATTTATAACAAAGGCACTCGGGATGATTTATAAGAGAATGAAAAACATCTGTTAAAGGCGTTGAACGAGGGCTGGTAATGGACAAAAAACTGTTTGAGCGTTTGAAAGAAAGCATGACTCAGATGAATGAAATTGCAGAAGGCTCCCGCGAGCCATTCCGTGAGAATACTGTCACTGCGGTTAAAGTCAAAGCGAAGCAGAAAAGCTTACAGAAGATGAATCAACCACAGGACCCGTAATAAGACCAAATTCTGGCATCGCTGATAACCCGTTGATTCATTTAGTCCGGACTTCTCCCACCCACAACTAAACCGCACCTTAGTGCGGTTTTTTTATGCGGTGACTTCCGGGAAAGGAAACTGCTCCAGATAGTCCGGGATGCGCGGGAAAGTGTGCAAAAACCACGGTGTGAACTGCTGTGGCTGCTGCTGCATCTGCTGCTCAATCAGCGCCATGGGGCGATAATCCCAGGCATCCGCTTCCTGCGGATTCAGCTGCGGCAGGCTGTCGCAGACGGCAAAGAAGACGTGACCATACTCATGTTCAGTCAGGCCATTGCTCAGTTTCAGGTTGTAGCTCAGCTCAAACACCGGCGTCAGCGTCACCACCATCCCCATCTCTTCACGCAGGCGGCGCTCGGCGGCGTCGCGGGTTGATTCATGGGGATAAGGATGACCACAGCAGGTATTACTCCACAAGCCACCACAATGATATTTATCGCTGGCACGCCGTTGTAGCAACAGCTCCTGCCGGGAATTGAAGACGTAGACCGTCACCGCGCGGTGCAGTAATCCTTTTTCATGCACTTCCAGCTTTTCCATCTTGCCGGTGGGACGATCGAGGTGGTCAACGAGGATAACTTCAATAGCAGACATGGCGTTTCCTTGAGATTATTCCCAACTATTCTGGCACAGAATTATCGGTTTGGGCGGATCATCGAGGATTTTTTACCCGGGTCAGGCGGAGATAAGCGGATGAAGCAGAGAGAAAATCAGGCCAGCAAGGCTGGCCTGGAGAGGGATTACAGTCGGAAGCTCTGAACCACCCGCTCAAGCTGGGTGCTCTGCGATTCCATCGCCTGCGCGGCAGCAGAAACCTGCTCCACCAGCACGGCGTTCTGCTGCGTGGTGCCATCCAGCTGGGTAATCGCAACGTTAACCTGTTCGATGCCCAGGCTCTGTTCGCGGCTGGCTGACATGATTTCACTCATCAGCGTTGTCACACTGCTCACGCCCTTCATCAGCTCATCCATGGTCTGACCCGCCTGCTCGACCAGCGCGCTGCCGGTATCGATGTTCGCCACCGACTCTTCGATTAACTTTTTAATCTCACGCGCCGAGTTGGCTGAACGCTGTGCCAGGTTGCGCACTTCTGATGCCACCACCGCAAAACCGCGACCCTGTTCACCGGCCCGTGCGGCTTCTACTGCGGCGTTCAGCGCCAGGATATTGGTCTGGAATGCGATGCTGTCGATCACGCTGATGATATCGACCACTTTACGGGATGAGTGATGAATCTCGCCCATGGTGGTCACCACCTGACGGACCACTTCGGTGCCACGTGCGGCCACCTGCGAGGCATCACCCGCCAGCTGGTTAGCGTGGGTGGCGTTGTCGGCGTTCTGACGCACGGTGCCGGTCAGCTGCTCCATCGACGCGGCCGTTTCTACAATCGAGCTGGCCTGATCTTCGGTACGGGAAGAGAGATTAGCGTTGCCGCTGGCAATTTCCCGCGACGCGGCGGTGATCGCCAGCGCGCTGTCGCCCACCTGCTGGAGCAGCCCCTGCAGATAGCTGATGAACTGGTTAAAGCTCTGCGCGACGGCGTTGAACTCCGGGCTGTTGCTGGCTGGCAGACGCTGAGTCAGATCCGCACCACCGGTCGACAGCGCTTCGATGTTGCTGTTCAGCACGTTGAGGCGTTTCATCATGGCGCGGACAAAGCCCAGCGACACCAGCAGCAGGATCACCGCCAGGGGGATCTGCACCAGACCCAGACGGGTCAGCATGTTGTGCGACTGCGCTTTCAGCAGGCTGGTTGGCAGGCTGCTGGCGAGATACCACGGGCTGCCAGGAATGGCCTGCACGAACAGCGTCTGCTCGCCTTCACTGCTGTCATAGGTGGTTTCCAGCGGCTGATTGCCAACACCGTTAAGCAGCGTTTTCAGCGGTGCTGCCATCGGCATCTGCACGTCAGCCAGGTTCTCCAGCTTCGGTGCGGCATTCACCAGTGCCCCATTGCCCACGACTTTACCATCGGCTTCGACGATCAGGACGTTGCCCTGAATGGTTTCACCCATCTGCTTCGCCAGCTGGTTAAAGAACCCCAGCGTCACGTCGATGGTGGCGACACCCCAGGCCGTGCCGTTCTTGTAGATGGCCATAGCGCAGTTGGTGCGCGGCTGCGGGCTGGCGGCATCCTGATAGGCTTTTGCCCAGGCACACTGGCCTTTCGGAGCGGCCATGCCATCTTTGTACCAGGGTTGCTCCCAGTATTTGTCAGCCGCGTCGGAGTTCCAGTAGGTGTTCACCTGCAGTTCATTGCTGGCATTACGGGCAAAGAAGCTGCTGTCCTTCTCTTTCGCCGGGTCACGACGATTTGGCAGTGGCCAGATCCCGCCACCAAACACATTGCTGTCCTGATACTGGTTAACCAGCGTCGGTAACAGGGTGTCGATGGTGGCGCTGTCCATGACAGATGCGGCTTCGGTAATGGCGCGCTGCTGGGCCTGAACGCGGTTCATCTGTTCAACGATACCGGAAGCCAGTGAATCCACCTGATAGCGAACCAGACGGCTTTCGCTATCGACCAGCTGTGGCGCGACAAACTGATTAATAACCCAGACTGTAACGAGTAAAAGCGCAACAAAGAACGCGATCATTGTTGCGGTGAAGCGGGATTGTGTTGTTTTAAACATCTTCGTTCCCCTGAACCTGGTGCGGCGCGATTGCCTGATCGGGTTTAACGGCGCGGCAAGCGGGAACTTGAGATGAGCAGGATCACATATTTGAGAAATGTTTGATTTTTGTAAAAATTTAATTTCAGAGCGGAACTATCACATCCCCGGCGGGCGCCGGGGAATGGGCGAACAGGCGCAGTATTGCTGGCCTACTCTTCTGAACTCACGACCTGCTGGCGCGGACGGAAGATGTGATTATTGCCATCCGCCGTTAACAATTCCCGTAACTTCTGACCGCCATGTTCATCCGCCTGCGCGAACTGCCGTTCCGCTTCCGTAATCGGCGTAGTCCAGAGCAGAGTCGGGCGATCGCCGTCGCGTTTTGGCAGCGAGAACTGCGCCTGATCGGTTGCCAGCTCATTGGCAAGCAGGAAGCTTTCAAAGCCGACCGGTGCCACTTCGGACGCCAGCGTATGGCCCTCGCCCAGCCAGGTCAGCCGCGCCCACGGCAGATGCACGAATTCCGCCAGCGCGCTGGCCATCTGCACCGCGTTGCCTTCGGTCATGACTTCACCGTCAACCGCCATACCCAGTTCGATACGGCGATACTGCGGTGCCAGCTCATCAAACAGATAATCGACCTGCGGCATCGGCCGGATGCTCATGCCGATGGTCAGGAAATACCAGACGCCCTGATGCCAGTGCTGGGAGATCGCCATCGGCGGCCAGCTGCCCTGATCGATAGCGTAATACTTCACAGACTCGCCAAAGCGCGCCTGATAGCAGGCCATCAGATCGTTCTGCACCTTATCCCACTCGCTGCCGTCGTGCCATTCGCGCCAGAACTGACGCTGATGCTCTGCACGGGCGTAGTAGTCATTGGTTGATGCCGACCCCAGCGGTGCCGTCAGCCGGTTCTTTTTGATGCAGCCTGCAGAGAAGCTCACCTGCTTCTCCTGATAGAGGCTCCAGCCGGGGATCACCGCCAGCAGTTGGCCGTAGTACCACAGCGCCGCGCCATCATCGCTCGGCTCCCATAGCACCTGCAGACCGGCTGGATCCAGCGCGGGTTCCGCTTCCAGATTACGGCAATACTCGGCGCTGAGCAGCGGCGCTATGCCCTGCTCCATCGCCTCGCGATCTTCCTGCGCCGGTGCCGGCAGCAGGTTTCGTAGCCAGCAGCCGCGTACCGCATACTGGCTGCGGAACAGGTCGGTTGGCCAGATGTAAAAATAGGCAGTGCGCTCATCCTGTTCGACAATAGCGGTCAGGGTGCGCTGCTGATTGTGGACTTCAGCAATCAGGGATTTGTACGTCATAGTGCCTCGACAAAGCCTGGAGGAATCCATTTTCCCCGAGAATAGAGCAGGATCCTGGCTGCGGCTATCTGAGACAAGGGTAATAGTCTCAAAGTGTGGGAGTTGGAGGGGTGGTGAAGAGTACAGCAGGCGCAATTGGCGGGAGTAGAGGCCCATCTGGCAGCATACTCATACCATCACGGCCTGATAATGCTCTTACAGTAACGGGTGGATGCAGCGAAGGAGCGCGATGCATTGCCCCATAAAGTTAACCGGATACGGTGTTGATTGTAGCGTTGACTATGGTTAGCAGACTGACTTCTCTAATCCATGGTACTCATATCGTCCTGTTTAATGCTTTTTGAAAAAAGCTTTCAGCACCCATAAAAGCGCAACAGACATAATGACAGAAATAAGGATGTTGGCTGAGAGTACAAAGTCGATGGTTGCCTCATCGCCATTAATATTGAAAAATCCTGCGATGGCATAAAAGAATGTTACCGGCACTATGACAGCAATAGCTTTTGAAATAGCAATCGCGCAAAAAACAAACAGAAAAATAGTTAAAATAAAGCGCATCGTTAGTATACCTTTACCGTTCCATAGGCTTTGAGCTGGCTGCCCGGGATGTTAAGCGTTGGGCCAGATTTAAGGAACATGTCGCGCATGTAATTGAACTGAAGAGGATGTTGAAGTGTGATGCAGCCTTCACTCAGCCCTAATGGCCCAATAGGGTGCAGACGGAAATTGCCCCGCCTGATGCCTTGTACAAACGTGTAGTCATCGATTTTTCCATCGTCACGAAATAGTCCAAACCATGTTGAACGATCCGTACCGTATATGTCTTTCAACAAGCGTTCTCTAAACGGCCCCAATCTTCCACCTGAAGGTCGTTCTACAATAAAGTAACGGCCACGAACTATTGGGCCTATATCAGGTACGTTTGTTTTTTCTGGATTATTGCGGCCTTCTTTTTGACCAGAAAAAGCAGGAAATGTACCAATACCAGGGCAGCTCAGGCTGGTCATTTCACGCCGATTGAGAAGTAAATAGCAGCTATATGACATGAGAACTACATTCCTTATGTGCGAATATAGTAGATCCACTTGATTCTAAAAATTAACTATTGCTTTTTGGGAGAACAATGTCAATTGTGCCCGGCATCTGCCTTTGAGTGGCTGACTGGAGGGACGTTACCTGTGCCCGCAGAAGGGCATAAAAAACCGCCAGGCGGCGGCTCGCCTGAATTTACCAACTTTTATTAGGACTCTTTGTAAAAGAGCCGCCGTGGACAGTGGCATCAATCGCATTGCGGCAGTCTTCGGTATCGCGTGGATCAAAGGCTTTCGTGCATTCCTCATATTTAGCTTTGCGCTCCGCGTCATGCGCTTTATACCAATCAATACCCTTCGCGCCAGCATCCCAACCGGTAAGCAGCGTGGTAGCCAGCAAAACCAGTGAAAGCAGTCCTGCTTTCATCAGATTTCCCTTTAAAGAATTAATTGCGACCGCAGTTATAGAGCAGTAGTGCGCCCGAACGAATGAAGCAGGGACTGTCAAAAACAATGTCCGCTATGAGCGAGAAGCGGACGTCATCATATACCGGAGTTTGCATGTAACTCGCGTAAAACAATCCCCAGTGTTAATTTGTAAGTGAACCTGTTAAGCAAAACCAATGTTTGAATGGTTAGTGGAGAGATCATGGGCGTACAGTTATATATAACACGGGCTGATTTTTGGGCTGAAAATGAAGAAGCAAAAATAACTCCTGAGGAGTGGCTTTCTCTCATTGATAGTGACAACGAATTAACGATAGACCTTAAAAATGGCGATTATCATGCTTTGTGGTCGGGTGCTTCATCGCATGATGAGGCATGGCTTGACTGGAACGATGGCAATATTTACACCAAATGGCCAGACACGCAGCTATATAGAAAAATGTTAGACATTGCCGGGTTCCTCGGCGCTCGGGTAATGGACGACGATGGTAATATTTACAGCGATCCATCTGCCTGGGAATATGACCCTCCTTCTACTCCTTAACGTCCGCTTCTGGCACAAAGCAGCCGGTTTTGCCTTCTTGACTGAAGGGGTAATTATCTAAGAGCCTTCTCAACTTTTTTAGACTAACGCCCTACAATCGCTTTATCATCTTTAAACTTATCGGGCCGTAAGTTTAGCAACGCTCAGGTGTGGAAAAGCGTAAAACAAGCAAGATACATAAGGAATGAAGATAAGGGACAGGCATGACTGCATATTCAAACTCTGATGCGGCAAGGGACTTACGCCCGGTTTTAGACAAGGCACCCATTGGCGCTGTGAACGGTGAATGGTTCTTTATTACGGAACAGGCTGGTGTTTCCTCCCAATATGGGGGTTACATGTATGCTGATGGGAGTCACGTTACTGCTGGTGACCATGTTTTTCAGAGGGTCTGCAACGTTGTCGATAAACTCGAAGCATCACAGATACAGTCCTTTAATAAGGTTATTGTTCGCTGGACTAAGTCTAAAATACCGTTCATGCGCGGGCGCGTTACGGTTGACACAATTTTCGATGAGACAATAGTGCCGCGCGGTCCTCAGAGTCCGATGTATGAGGCTGCCGCTGTCGCAAGGCGAGCATTCTGGAAAAGGTATGGCGACGTGTCAGATAGCTTTATTGCTGAACGAGATGACGCAAACGTACACAACCAGACGAAGTGGTTCGGGCCCCATCGCCGGGTACTCAGTACCAAAAGCAGCACCAAATTAACGCTGGCTACCGATGGTCTCTCGACGCCCTGGGCCGGCGTTGCAGACCCGGAAAACGGCGTAGAATGCGAACTTTTCATGGAGCTGGATGCTTCAGATAATACCAGCCAGCAGATTGATGACTGGGCTCATTTGTTAATTAGCTTGGGGGATCTCGTTGCCGACGGCTATCAGGTCGCTGCCGATGTTGAAAAATATAGAGCCATACTGTTTTGTTCTCTTACCGACGACTATAAACCATTGACCCGCATCATTCTCAGCCGTGATGCTCGTCAAATTGAGGGTTTGCCTTTCGGTTCAGTTCCGCTGATCCGTGTAACGCCGATAGCAGAGGCAGAGATTGAAAATCATGACCAGTCCGATGGATGGGCATCAAACGCAGCAAGGCATGCACTCGCGGAACGGCGGATAGAAGCGTAGATAATTATCATATGGTTATTCACGCTCCCTTCATGGCAGAGTGAGCCGGTCACTTTTATTAAGGGAGATCAGCAATCTTTATTCTGCTTTGAGCGAGAAGGGGACGAAAGTTGCCTTCACGTTTTCGATTATGCCATCTTAGTCATCTCGTATCGTTCAAAAAATGCGGCAACACTTTTAATAATCAAGCTAAGTAATGACACACTTAAGGAATCATTATGCCTGGAATAACGCTCACATTGTCTGGTTGCAAGGATCAAAAATTAACCAAAGAGTGTGTACTTTTAGCTACTCAAATCACATGCGAGATATTGAAGAAAAACAGCTTCGAAACCATGGTCATAGTAAGACATGTGGACGATGATGACTGGTTTATTGATGGCAAGAGTCTGGCTGAATGGGGGAAAAATTCGTTTAGACTTGAAGTTACTGTCGTGGATGAAACTTGTAGCAAAGATCAGAAAGGAGCGTATCAGAAAGCAATTTACAACGCTATGGAACAAGCTATTGGTAACCTACATCCTCAGTCAAATGTGCATCTTATTGATTGTAAAGCTGCTTCATATGGATACACAGGAATAACGCAAGAATACAGATATCAGCATAAAGATGAGTTTTACTAACCAAAATTTCTTTCCTATAACCGTTAATGTGGCGCATTTTGATTGTGGACTTAAGACGCCAACGTCCGTTGTTGGCACAAAGCGGACTTACATGTTGGCCCATGTCCGCTATGAGCGAGAAGCGGAAGTATGAATGTTTGTTTAACTCTATTGGCTTTTAGCCACTCTTATCCCAGGTCTTCGCGAGTTGGACCTTGAAAGTAGATACTGCTTATATGGCAACTACGTGGCTGAGTCAGCACAAAACGAATTGTTTCCCAGACTGAGCGCCCATTCATCAGACGTTCCCCCATTCTGGATTCACTGTCGACAAGCGTATCTAACCCTGTAAGTTCGAAATCCGGTGGATACAACCCGGTCACACGTATGTTTTCTTCGGACAACTGCTGTGACAGTTTGGTGATAAACCCGCTAAGCCCATGTTTACTGGCGAAAAAAGCAGGATGCGCAATTGAATCCGTAAAATTCGGGATCCCACATGAAGATATAATTGAGACGATATCAGCATTGTCTGAACGTCTTAACCCGGGCAGCAGAGCCTGAGTCAGCAGAATCGAACCTGTCAGACCTGAACTGACGGTATTGATAATTTCTGTGTCAGGCTGATCGTCTAATCTCCCTGATAACCACTGAGCAGCATTCAGGATTAAAATGTCTATAGGCTTGTCTGAAATTAACAGCTGTGAGGAAAACTGAGAAAGGGATTCAGGGCGTGTTAAATCACAGATATACCCTTTTGCAATGCCGCTTTCAGCAGTGATGATGCTGCAGGTTTTTTGAATATCTTCAGCCCGCCGTGCGCAAAAATCCACCTCGACGCCCTCTCGTGCCAGCCACACGCACAGCGCCTGGCCAAATCCCCCGCCGCCACCGGTAATAACAGCTCTTTTACCTCTCAGCATCTTCATTCATCCTTTTCCTGATGACTATATGTGGATGTAGATATACATGAGGAAGTTAAGTGACATCTTTCAGTTAATGCCTTTTTACATGGGAACAGAAATAAGCTGCACCGCAAACTGTTTAGCGTGTGCCAGGGGATCAGCAATGTCCGCTTCTGGCACAAAGCGGACGTTGAAATTAACCCCAATCAGCCTGTTGTAACTAATCCCAACAAACTGTCTGTCTGAACAAAGCGTCTATTCAGTTGCAGGCATCAATCACTCCAGTTGCATCATCCCTTTATGACCACTAACCACTCACATTTCTACCAGTGAACATCTCACCCCAACCTCCCCATCCGCACCATCGCCCGATACCAGGCACCGCGCTGAATCGACCACCTTAACCCCACCGCAATCGCATTAATCTTCCGGTCAATGATCGCCTGCTGAAAGCGGCCGATCTCCGTACCGGACATTGCCTGCGCCCAGGCTGGCATCAGCCCGAACCCTGACTTAAGCATGATTTTCATCACCGGTTTTGCCTGCCAGCTGGGTGCGGGGGCATTCATCAGCAATCGCGTCACTTCGGCAGTGCGATGATCAAAGCGCAGCTCTGAACGCATCTGTTGCAGGTAATCCGCGACGTCGACAACGCTTTTCGGTACCTTCTCCGCCCCCAGCGCTTCGGCAATCTGCGCCGCTTCCTGATAGTACTGATCCTGCCCGGCGCGGGTGAGGTGTGGATTTTTGTAGCGCAGATGGGCGGCCAGAAAACGGCTGGTCTCCGCCACATGCACCCAGGTCAGCAGATGCGGATCGCTGGCGGCATAGGGTTTGCCTTCGCTATCAACGCCGCTGACTTTCAGGTGAATGCGTTTCACCCGGTCGATCAGCGTCTGTGCATCCTGCGAATTACCGTAGGTGGTCACCGCGATAAACTGACTGGTGCGCCGCAGGCGGCCCATCATATCTTCACGGAAATTGGAGTGATCCCAGACGCCCGCCAGCGCCGCCGGATGCAGCATCTGCAACAGCAGCGCGCTGATCCCACCGCACATCATGGAGGTGAAGTCACCGTGAACGCGCCAGATCACGCTGTCCGGGCCAAACAGGCCGGGATCGCCAGGCGGTTGAGAGAGGTCAAATTCATTCATCGACAGGCCGTTAAGGCGGAATACCTGCTGCTGAATGCGGTCACGCAGATTAATCATGATGGCTCTGATAGTGGATATGACGCGGCGCGCCGTAGCAGGACGCTAACGACGCGCCGCATCACCTTCCCCTGACGTCAGGGGAAAGGCTGACGGTTATAAATAGTTGAACTGCCCATCCTCGGTACGAACGGAATCGAGTCCAATCATCACGTTGAATTTGCCGGGCTCTGCAACATGCTGCATCTGCTGGTTCCAGAACTTCAGTGCATCCACGTCGATTTTAAAGGTCACGGTTTGCGACTCGCCCGCTTTCAGCATGATGCGCTTTAAGCCACGCAGCTCCTGCACCGGACGGCTGATGGAAGCGACCGGATCGTTGAGGTACATCTGCACCACCGTCGCGCCGTCGCGTTTACCGCTGTTGGTCACGGTCACGCTGGCTTCAATGCTGCCGTTACGCGGCATGGTCGGTGAGGACATTTTTACCGGCGACACGGTGAAAGTGGTATAGCTCAGGCCGTAACCAAACGGATAGAGCGGACCGTTAGCCGCGTCGTAGTAGTGCGACGTGTACTTGTTCGGCTTAGCAAAGTTGTAAGGACGACCGGTTGGCAGATGGTTGTAATAGATCGGAATCTGACCCACTGAACGCGGGAAGGAAACCGGCAGTTTGCCCGACGGGTTGTAGTCGCCGAACAGCACATCGGCGATGGCGTTGCCGCCTTCGGTGCCGCTGAACCAGGTTTCCAGCATCGCATCGGCCATCCGATCTTCATTCACCACTGACAGCGGGCGTCCGTTCATCAGCACAATCACCAACGGCTTACCGGTGGCTTTCAGTGCTGCTAACAGCTTCTGCTGGCTCGGCGGGATCACCAGGTCGCTGCGGCTGGAGGCTTCGTGCGCCATACCCTGCGCTTCGCCCACGGCGGCAACCACCACATCGGCCTGCTTCGCTTTGGCGACCGCGTCATCAATCAACTGCTGCGGTGAACGCGTATCCACGGAAACCGCCTGCTCATAGAGGTTCAGGAAGTCCTGAATCCCTTTGTTGTCGGTGACGTTAGCGCCCTTCTCATAGAGCAGCGTAGCCTTGCCTTCGGTGGCATTGCGCATGCCCTGCAGCAGCGAAACAGATTGCTTCGCCACGCCAGCGGCGGACCAGCTGCCCATAATGTCGCGCTGGCTGTCTGCCAGCGGACCAATCAGGGCAATGGTGCCCGATTTTTTCAGCGGCAGCGTTTCCAGGCGGTTTTTCAGCAACACGATGCTCTTACGCGCGACGTCGCGCGCTTCAGCCCGATGCAGACGGCTTTCCGCATTGGTGTCCTGCGGATCGCTCTCTTTCGGACCTAAATGGCTGTAGGGATCGTTAAACAGGCCCATGTCATATTTGACGTTGAGCACATGGCGCGCCGCATCGTCAATCTCCGCCATGGTGACGTCGCCGCTCTTCACCAGAGCGGGCAGATACTTGCTGTAATATTCGTCGCTCATGCTCATATCGACACCCGACTTCAGGGCGATGCGCACCGCTTCCTGCGGATCGCTGGCGACGCCATGCTTGATCAGCTCTTTGATTGCGCCATGGTCGCTGATGGTGATGCCTTTGAACTTCCACTTATCGCGCAGCAGATCTTTCAGCAACCAGCTGTCCGCCGTGGCGGGTACGCCATTGATCGAGTTCAGCGCCACCATCACGCCGCCGCTGCCGGCATCCAGTGAAGCTTTATAGGGCGGCAGATAGTCCTGGAACATGCGCTGCGGGCTCATGTCCACGGTGTTGTAATCGCGTCCGCCTTCAACTGCGCCGTAGAGCGCGAAATGCTTCACGCTGGTCATCACGCTGTAGCGATCGGCAGCACTTTTGCCCTGCATCGACTGCACCATGCTGCGACCCATTTCGCTGGTGAGATACGTATCCTCACCGAAACCTTCAGAGCCACGGCCCCAGCGCGGTTCACGGCTGACATCCACCATTGGCGCCCAGGTCATGTTCAGGCCATCGTCGGCCGCTTCATAGGCAGAGACGCGCCCCACCTCTTTCACCGCATCCAGATCCCAGCTCGACGCCAGCGCCAAAGGAATCGGGAAAATGGTGCGCTGACCATGAATAACGTCGTAGGCGAAAAACAGCGGGATCTTCAGGCGGCTGAGCTGCATCGCCTGATCCTGCATCGCGCGGATATCCTGACGGGTTACGGTATTAAAAATCGCGCCAACCTGACTCTTCTGAATCATGTCACGAATCACTTCTTTCGGATTATCAGGTCCGACGCTGATTAAACGCAGCTGGCCGATCTTCTCGTCCAGCGTCATTTTTTTAAGCAGTTGATTAACGAAGGCATCCCGCGCCTGTTCGGTCATCGGGTGGTTACCTGGCACTGTCTCAGCCAATGCCGGTTGCATCGCGAGGGAGACAGCGAGACTAACAGAGTAAATCCATTTCATCAGGTTGGGTTCTCTTAAGTAACTGCGCAATATCGAATTAACAGGCGGCAGTGTGCCACAAGATGAGAATAGCAGGTAGCTGCCGCTGTCACACTGCGTTGAGGTGAGTTGACGTGCTACAGTTAGGACGCACTGATAAGACAAGGGAATTGATCATGATACAAACCTCTGCCCTGCTTTCTGACCTGCGCCGCCTGGTCGGCCCCACCCATCTGCTGACTGAACCTGAACAGACCGCGCGCTATCGCAAAGGCTTTCGCTCCGGCGAAGGCGAGGCGCTGGCGGTGGCGTTTCCCGGTACGCTGCTGGAGCTCTGGCGGGTACTGCAAACGCTGGTGAATGCCGATGTCATTATCCTGATGCAGGCAGCGAATACCGGCCTGACCGAGGGCTCGACGCCACATGGCGACGATTACGATCGTCCGCTGGTGATTGTCAGCACCCTGCGGCTGGACAAGCTTCAGCTGATCGACGAAGGCCAGCAGGTGCTGGCGTTCCCGGGCAGCACACTCTACCAGCTGGAAAAAGCGCTGAAGCCGCTGGGGCGTGAACCCCACTCGGTGATTGGCTCCTCCTGTATTGGTGCCTCGGTGCTGGGCGGCATCTGTAATAACTCCGGCGGATCGCTGATCAAGCGCGGCCCGGCCTACAGTGAAATGGCGCTGTTTGCCCAGATTGATGCGCAGGGAAAACTGAAGCTGGTGAACCATCTCGGTATCGATCTTGGGACGTCACCGGAAGAGATTCTGGGGCGACTGGATGACGACCGCTGGCAGCCCAAAGATGTGCAGCACGATGGCCGTCACGCCTCCGATCATGAATATGCCGACCGGGTTCGTGAAGTAGATGCGGATACGCCCGCTCGTTATAACGCCGATGCGCGTCGCCTGTTTGAAGCCTCCGGTTGTGCCGGAAAACTGGCGGTCTTCGCGGTGCGACTCGATACCTTCGCCAGCGAACCGCAGCAGCAGGTGTTTTACATCGGCACCAACGAGCCCGGCGTTCTCAGCGATATCCGCCGTCACATGCTGGCGCATTTCACCCATCTGCCGGTGGCGGGCGAATATATGCACCGCGACATCTATGACATTGCGGAAGTCTACGGCAAAGATACCTTCCTGATGATCGACAAGCTGGGCACCGACAAGATGCCGCTGTTTTTCACGCTCAAGGGGCGGGTTGATGCCTGGCTGAGCAAACTCTCTTTCGTTAAACCGCACTTCAGCGATCGCCTGTTGCAGCGCCTGAGTAGACTGTTCCCGGCGCATCTGCCGAAACGCATGAAGCAGTATCGCGACAAATATGAACACCATCTGATGCTGAAGATGTCTGGCGACGGCGTGGCGGAAGCGCGTAACTATCTGCGCGACTACTTCCGTGAAGGCGGTGGCGAATTCTTCGAGTGTGAAGGCAAAGAAGGTGCGCACGCCTTTCTGCATCGCTTCGCAGCGGCGGGTGCGGCGGTGCGCTACCACGCGGTGCATTCTGATGAGGTCGAAGATATTCTGGCGCTGGATATCGCCCTGCGTCGTAACGACGCGGACTGGTTCGAAACCCTGCCCGATGAGATCCGTGCCTCGCTGAGCCATCGTCTCTACTATGGTCACTTCTTCTGTCATGTGTTTCATCAGGATTACATCGTCAGAAAAGGTGTCGATGTGCATGCGCTCAAAGCGCATATGCTGGAGATTCTTCAGGCGCGGGGCGCGGAATATCCCGCTGAACATAACGTCGGACATCTTTATCAGGCCAAACCGCAGCTGGCGGCGTTCTATCGCCAGCTCGATCCCACCAACAGCTTCAATCCTGGGATTGGCAAAACCAGTAAGCAAAAGGGATGGGCGGTTAAGCAGGTTTAATCGCCTTATCGGTCAGCCTGCTTATCTGAGCAGGCTGATTGTCAAACAACCGGGAGGCCCGTTCGCCCCCCGACTTCCCGTTGCAGCGGCCCTGCTAATACCTAACATCTTTATCAAAAATCAATTTTCATTAACATATTGCACTTTCTTTATTTTCTATCTTTGGTTCTGTGCAATACCTCACAAAACATCCTGCTACTAATTGATAATTCGCGTCGCGAAAAATATATTATCACCACAAAAATAATGATGTAAGTAAGCATTTGGCTTTCATTCAGGGAGGAATGATCATGCGAAAAATTAATTACGCGTTAGCGTTAGTTGAAATAGCCACCGTATTAATAGAGTTAACTGCAATAAGTTCATCACCGGCTTACGCCAGCGGATTTATTGAGGACTCATCGCTTAAAGGTAATGTTTTTTACTGGCAGCGTCAGCGAGATCGCAGAGACACCGATCCCGCCAGTGAATATCAGGGGCAGTATCGGGCTAATTTACATCATGCCTCGCTCAACAGTAATCTCGACTATCAGTCAGGCTATGCCGGAGAGTGGATTGGTCTGGACCTCGCGATTTTCGGTGCTGCTGAGCTTTCCAACAGCGGCCCCGCCGCACCCAATGAAATTGGCTTCAGTAAGGCGCGTACCCGCTGGGATGAAAAGTGGAATGGCGACAGCGGCGGTGCTTCTGTTTATAAAGCCGCACTGAAATTAAAATATAACGATTACTGGTTGCGTGCCGGTTATATTCAGCCAACCGGCCAGACAATTATTGCGCCACACTGGAGTTTTTTACCCGGAACTTATCGCGGCATCGAAGTCGGTGCGCTGTATGATTTCCAGCAGGCTGGTACATTATCGCTCTCCTGGATGTGGAGCGACAAATATAAAGCGCCCTGGTATCGTGATTTATATAATTTTCGCCAGGCTGATGGCAAAACATCTGTCAGCTACCTGCATTCGTTCGGTATGAAATATGACTTCAAAAATAACCTGGTGCTTGAGGGCGCATTTGGCCAGGCGGCGGATTATATGGATCAATATTTTGCCAAAGCCTCGTGGTCAGCCACGCCTGGCGGCAATGCACTCTACACCAGCTATCAGTTTTACGGCGCACACGACAAAGTATCGGATGGTGCCGCTAATCCGCGTGATGTCTATGACGGCCTGGCCTGGTTACAGGCGATCACGGTCGGCTATACCGTCGGCCCGGTTGATCTGCGCCTGGAAGGCAGCTGGGTCAAAGCAGAGGGGAATCAGGGCTTCTTCCTGCAGCGCATGACGCCAGGCTACGCCAGTTCCAATGGCCGACTGGATATCTGGTGGGATGCCCGTTCCGACTGGAACGCCAATGGCGAAAAAGCGATCTTTGCCGGGGCGATGCTCGACTTAACGCCGTGGCAACTGGCGGGATGGAAAGTGGGCGCATCGTACGTCTGGGGCTGGGATGCCAGACCCGCCACGCTGCTCACCGTTGACCAGAGCCAGCGGCTGAAAGAGTCCGCCTGGAACCTTGATCTGATCTATCAAATCCAGCAGGGCCGCGCCAAAGATACCCTGTTTAAACTGCATTACACCCGCTACGACAACCACAGCAATCTGCCCAGTTACAGCGGCGGTTACGGCAACATTTTTCAGGACGAGAAGGACATCAAATTTATGGTTATCGTGCCGTTTACGCTGTTCTGACGCCCTGCAGACTCCCGGATATTTCTTCAGCAGCAAGGATGAATCAATATGTTTAAGTTAAGCCTTATCGCGCTCACTCTGCTGGGCGCTGCAGCCACAGGCCACGCCAGCTCGTCAGCGCAGCAGGTGGTGAATCAGATCAGCCAGTTTGGCGTCACTTATCAGGTGAACGATAATCAGGCCGCCCTGCATGGCACCGACTGCGCTGCGCTGGGTGCCGACTATGCCGCCTGCAATCGCGCCACCATTACCCTGACCAATAACGGCCCAGCCCTGACCGACAAACACTGGGCAATCTACATGAGCAACGTCCACCAGACGCTGCGGGTCGATAACGAACAGTTCAAAATGACCCATCTGGTCGGCGACCTGACCCGGCTGGAGCCGACTGAGAGGTTCACCGGCATTGGCGCGGGCGAATCGGTGCAGATTCCGATCGTTAACGAATACTGGCAGCTGTTTGCCACGGATGTGATGCCGCGCTGGTATGTGACGTCCGGGCAGGCCACCCCCAAAATTATTGCCAGCACCGATCATGAAGATCCCAGCCAGTTTGTGTTGCCGTTGGGGGATAACTGGCGTCGCAGTGCCGATGACCGGAATATCCTGATGCAACCCGCCAGTCGGTTTGATAAAAACAGCGATGTTGCCACCCTGCCCGCTTCCGCGCTGCGCGGTCAAATCACACCCACGCCGCTTGAGGTGAAACTGCGTCCGCAGGATGCCGATCTCAGCCGTGGCGTCAGTCTGTCTCTGACCGGGCTGACCCGTGAAACCGGTGAGGCGGTGAAGCAGCGTCTGGCCCTGCTTGGTCTGAAAGAAGATCCTGATGGATTTGCCATCAGGACGCAGATCAAACCGGGTCACTTCAGCGGCAAACAGGCTAAACCAGGCGCATACGATCTGGATATCACTCCCCGCCGCGCCATTGTGGTGGGCTACGATGCTGCCGGTGCGTTCTACGGTCTGATGTCGATTCTCTCGCTGATACCCACCGAAGGCGCGCCGCGTATTGCCACGCTGGAAGCCCATGATGCGCCACGCTTTGCCTATCGCGGCGCGTTTCTTGACGTTGCCCGCAACTTTCACACTAAGCAGGCAGTGATGCGGCTGCTTGATCAGATGGCGGCCTGGAAGATGAACCGCTTCCACTTTCACCTCAGTGACGATGAGGGCTGGCGGATTGAGATTCCCGGCTTACCGGAATTGACTGACGTGGGGGCTAAGCGCTGCCATGACCTGAGCGAACAGCGCTGCCTGCTGCCGCAGCTCGGTTCCGGTCCGTTCAGCGATAACAACGGCAGCGGCTATTTCAGTCGTGCCGACTACATCGAGATTGTGAAGTATGCGCAGGCCCGTCACATCCAGGTGATCCCGGAAATCGATATGCCCGCCCATGCCCGTGCCGCCGTCATCGCCATGGAAGCGCGCTATCAGCGGCTGATGAAGGAGGGACAATCTGAACAGGCCATTGCGTATCGCCTGATCGATCCCACCGACGACTCCAATACCACCTCGGTGCAGCTCTATGATCGCACCAGCTATCTCAATCCCTGCATTGCGGGTTCACAGCGGTTTGTCGATAAAGTGATCGGTGAAGTTCAGGCGATGCACCGGGAAGCGGGACAGCCGCTCGACGTCTGGCATTTTGGCGGTGACGAAGCGAAGAATATCCGGCTGGGTGCTGGCTACTCGGATAAACGCGACCCTAAACCGGGCACCGGTCTGCGCGACTGGAGTAAAGAAGATCTGCCGTGGGCGAAATCGCAGGTTTGTCAGGCGCTGGTGAAGAGCGGCCAAGTGGACGATCTGGCGCACCTGCCGAGCTACTTTGCCCTGACCGTCAGTGACATCGTTAACCGACACGGTATTGGCAAAATGCAGGCCTGGCAGGATGGTTTAAAACATGCCAAAGATTCAGCAGCCTTTGCCACACCGCGCGTCGCGGTCAACTTCTGGGACACCCTCTACTGGGGCGGTTTTGACACAGCCAGCGACTGGTCACAGAAAGGTTACGACGTGGTGATCTCCAGCCCCGATTATCTCTATCTGGATTTTCCGTATGAAGTTAACCCGCTGGAGCGCGGCTATTACTGGGGCACGCGCTTCAACGACGAGCGCAAAATCTTTGGCTTCGCGCCGGACAACCTGCCGCAGAATGCTGAAACTTCGGTGGATCGCGATGGCAACTTTTTCAGCGCCAAATCAGAAAAGCTCTGGAGCGGTGCTTACGGCATTTCGGCCCAGCTATGGAGCGAAACGGTGCGCACTGACGCACAAATGGAGCACATGATCTATCCTCGCCTGTTTGCGGTAGCAGAACGAAGCTGGCACCGCGCCAGCTGGGAGCAGGATTACAAGGCGGGTCAGGAGTATGCGGGGGGTAAAACCCATCTGGTCGATCAGCAGGCGCGTCTGAATGACTGGCAGCGATTTGCCAATCTGCTGGGACAGCGGGAACTGGCGAAGCTGGATAAGGCGGGCATCGATTATCGCCTGCCGGTGCCGGGAGCCAGGATCGTTGATGGCATCCTGTCGATGAATGTGGCCCTACCGGGCGTTATGCTGGAGTACAGCCTGGACAAGGGCACAAACTGGCAGCGCTACGATGCCACCAGACCGCCGCAGGTCAGCGGTGCGGTGGCAATTCGCTCGGTGAGCCGTGATGGGCAGCGCACCAGCCGCGTTGAATCCCTGTAGCGCGTTAAATCCCTGTAGAAAGCGAAGTGTGAACGGGCTGAGAAGCCAGCGTTTGAATATGAAAAAGGCCGACAGAAGTCTAATGGCAGTCAGTTAAGCGACAGGGGATAACGCCGTCTGGTGCCGGGCAGGGGCTGGCGGTCCTCGCGCCGCTGCGCGGTTCCTTCACTTCATTCGCCTGCCTGACGGACCGCCGGGGATGG
Source organism: Pantoea sp. Ft-CA_14 (assembly GCF_024520875.1). NCBI lineage: Bacteria > Pseudomonadati > Pseudomonadota > Gammaproteobacteria > Enterobacterales > Erwiniaceae > Pantoea > Pantoea sp. Ft-CA_14. Next base: position 119,723 of record NZ_JALNPM010000006.1, read on the forward strand.
CACATCCTGTGCCGCCCCGCCTTTCGCCCGCGTCCTGCGGGCTCTCCTGGCAGACTCATTCTGTTCAGCGCTGCGGATTACCTGCCCCTGCCCGGCCCCAGCCTGCTCTGAAACTTCAGTGTGTATTGTTAAAAAGGGCACGATAGTGAAGGCCTGAGCGCCGCTGCTGCTCGCTCGCCCAGAAAAAAAGCTGCCACGTTTGACCGTGGCAGCCTTTACAAATCTGATCTTAACTGATCAGCATTAGACAGAAGTCGGCCCTTTCACACCTAAACCAGCTTCTCTTCGGGTACCGGCTCCGCTCCCGCCATCTGCTGACGGCGCTCGATAATCATGGTTTGCGGTGTGGAGAGCAGAATGCCCTCTTTACGCAGACGCGTCAGAATATCGAACAGCAGATCGCTCTTCGCCCCTGCGATCTGGCGCTGACCCGCCACGTTACCGGTGACGCTCAGTATAATTCCCTGCTGAGTCAGATCTTTAAACGAAACGGATGGCTCTGGCGTCTCCAGAATGCGTTCATTTTCGTTGTAGACCTCCAGCAGGATATCGCGCACTTTCGCCGGATCGATGTCGAGCGGGAACGTCAGCGTAATCGTGACCACCCCCTGCGCATTACCCATGGTGGCATTTCGCACGTTCTGCGAGATAAACTGCGAGTTCGGCACAATCACCGTGGATTTATCGCCCAGCTGGATCTCGGTGGCGCGCACGTTAATCCGGCGGATATCCCCTTCGATACCGCTGATGCTCACCAGATCGCCAACCTTCACTGGCCGCTCGGTCAACAGAATCAGCCCCGAGATAAAATTCTTCACAATCTCCTGTAAGCCAAAACCGATACCTACCGACAAGGCACTGACGATCCAGGCCAGCTTATTCCACTGCAGACCCATGATCGACAACGTCAGCAGGATGACCAGTACATAACCGATGTTGCTGAACAGCGTCACCAGCGACACCCGCATGCCCACATCCATGGTGGTTTTCGGCAGAAAATCAGTGTCGAGCCAGCGGCGCACCGTTCGCAGCACATAGATGCCGACGATCAGGCAGATAATCGCATTCACCATATGCGCCGGGACGATATTCAGGGATTCAAGCCCTTTACCGCCCCAGAACTCAATCACTTTTTGCAGCAGCTCAATCGGCGTTGAAGAGGCAAAGGTCCCGTTGACCAGCGCCAGCGCCACAACCAGCACCAGGAAGGTTTTACCGATGGCCGTCAGCAACGTAGCCGTTTGCTGCAGATGACGCTCATTGATGTTAAGCGAACTCTGAATACGGCGACCGGTTGCGTTACTGGTCGAGAACAGGCTCTCACAGCCATCGTTGAGCAGATGACTGAGGAAGTAGAACGAACCAAACAGCAGGCCGCACCAGATCACTTCATAACTCAGGAACCGCGCCAGCGTGACGTAACCGATGAGCAGCGACACCAGAATGGCGATGCCGGTCAGCGTCAGGCCCATCTGGATCAGTCCGACCAGCGTAGAGCGAGCCTCTGGTGGTGTGCCCGCCTGGGTCATACGGCGACGAACCCGGTTGGTGCGCATGCTGATCGCCAGCGCGGTAGTACCAATCAGCAGTGCCGTCAGCCCGTTGGCAAAAATGGTGGTATTCAGGCTGGTGCCGACGCTGTAGTTAAACGCTTCGACCGTCTGGAAGATAAAGACCAGCACGGCGGTAATCGGTGGAAACGGTTTTAACGCCATCGCCACTTCATTGGAGATGGTCGGTAAACGCCAGCTGGGGCGACGGGTAGAGAGGAAAGCGCGTCCCAGTCCGGCAATCAGGCCACAAAAGACACTGAGCCGAACCAGTTGATCCACAAAGTCCTGAACGTTTTCAGAAACCTCATCACGGCGGGTAAAGGCCAGGGCGATGAAGTTAAAGGTGAGGACGACAGCCACAAGGGTGGTCAGGGCTATCGCTGCCGCCAGGAAACTGCGGCGCAGCTTCCCTTCCGGCAGTTTGTGAATGCTGATCCAGGCCAGAAACTCTTCGCTGTAACGACGGCCAGCCGTCATTACCAGCATGGCAGCCAGCAGCCAGAAAACACTGCCCACGCGCCAGCCCGGCTCCCATGAGAGTGCCGCAGTGTCCTGCAACTCCTGCAGGAATTCACCGATTTTCTCGCCATCCAGATCCTGACTATTGAGCAGTGGTGACCAGAAGCGCGGCCCCAGAATGGTGCCGGAGTTCAGCGCCAGCTGGCTTTTCAGCTGATCGCGGCGCAGGTTAACAATCTGCGAGGAGAGCATCAGCGCGCCATTTTTAATGCCTTCGGCCTGTTTGATCTGGTCGTCGAGTTTGCTTTTCTGACTCTCCAGCGCGTTACGCTTGCGCGTCACTTCCGACGTCTCTTTTACGCCGCTGTCGGCTTTAGGTGCCGGCCCCAGAACCTGCAACTGGGCGTCCAGTTGCTGGCGATCGGGGAGCAGCGCCTGGCCCAGCGTGTCGGCACTGCCTGAGAGCTCAAGCGCCATTTCATTCAGCTGAGTCAGCTTGTTTTCGCCAGCATCAACGGAGACCTGACTTTTGATTTTATCGAGGATCTTCTGCATTTTCGGCAGTTCAACCGCAGCATTCAGCTTCGGCGGCGCATCCTGTTCCTGAGCAGCAGTGGCCTTATCATCCGCGGCCAGCGTCAGCGCCGGGGCAAACGCCACCAGCGCCAGCATTAACAATGCAAAAAAGGATCGTAGCTTAAACATATGAGTAAGATTCCGGCAGCTTAAATCAGGCGATCGTCCCTCGCCAGTCGCGCGTAGTGTAGGGCTTTGCAAGGGATGGCAATATAGGAATAACGGGCATTTTTCGGGCTAATTCGGTGCAGACAGAGGCGTGAAAATCGCTGTACGCCTCTGCCTGCATCATCCCGGATACCCGCTCAGCCTGCAGGTAATGCCAGTGTCCGCAGCGCGCAACACCGGCTATATTCTACTCAACGTCGGCGCTGCTGGCCCCATTACTGGCAACCTGGCCCGACTTCTGCTTTTTATAGGCCAGTGCGGCAGCCGGCACCGGCGCCGCTTTACCGGTCTCAATCCAGCTGCGCAGACGGTTAGCGTCGGCGAAGTGGGTATATTTGCCAAAGGCATCCAGCACCACCAGCGCCACCGGACGATTATTAATCATGGTGCGCATCACCAGGCAGTGGCCCGCCTCATCGGTGTAGCCGGTTTTAGTCAGCTGAATGTGCCAGTCATCTTTATAGACCAGATGGTTGGTGTTGCGGAACGGCAGCGCATAGCTCGGATGGGCGAACACCGCCGTCTCCTCTTTAGTGGTGCTGAGCGCGCCAAGCAGCGGATATTCCCGCGTCGCTTTGAGTAATTTAACCAGATCCTGGGCGCTGGAGACGTTTTGCGTCGACAGGCCGGTTGGCTCCACATAGCGGGTCTGTTTCATGCCCAGTGACCGCGCTTTCGCGTTCATCGCCCGGATAAAGGCGTTATAGCCGCCCGGATAAGCATGAGCCAGGCTGGCGGCGGCGCGGTTTTCCGAGGACATCAGCGCCAGCAGCAGCATATTCCGGCGGCTGATCTGGCTGTTGAGCTTAACGCGTGAGAATACACCCCGCATTTCCGGCGTCTGGCTGACATCGACGGTTATCATCTCGTTCATCGGCAGATGCGCATCCAGCACCACCATAGCAGTCATCAGCTTGGTGATGGAGGCAATGGGCCTGACCCGATCAGGGTGGCTGGAAAACAGCACTTTATTAGTCGTGAGATCGACAATCATCGCACTGCCAGAGGCGATCTGCGGCTGAGCAATCGGCGCCAGTTGCGACAGCGACGTCGTCGCCTGCGCCGGCAGTGAAACAATCTGCCCTGAAACGAGCAGCGCCAGCGAAAGCAGGGTAGAACGAATTTTTGCAGGCATCGTAGAAAAAACCCGGTTATGAATATGTACTGTGTCAGACCGACACAGGCCGCCCGCTTCAGTGAGGTCGGAGCGCGGGCTGGCGGCGATATCATACCCGTAAGGTTAAGAAATTTCCTGGTGAGAGTGTTTCCGGGCGTAAAAAGAGAACTGCCGCCAGAGCGGCGGCAGCGGTCGGTCAGAACAGATGCGGTCCATATCCCCACAGCACCACGGTTAATGCCAGTAACACTTCAAATACCAGCACGCCGATGGCCAGCGTTGAACCGGAAAAGCGCAGACTCTCTTCGCGGTCGATATTCAAAAACAGTGGAATACCGATATAGAGCAGATAGCCGGTGTAGAGCAGCGCCAGGGCGCCCGCCAGCACGCAGAGCCAGACCAGCGGATAGAGCGCCACCAGCCCGCTGAGAAACAGCGGCGTGGCCACATAGCCCGCAAACACCGTACAGCGCTGTACGCCGGGGCGCTGCGGATAATCACGTGCCATCCAGTGAATCACGCGTCCCATTACCGCGACGCCACCCAGAATAATCAGATAGAACAGAATGCCAAGCCCAATCCCGGTCAACAGGTTGAGTTGCACATATTGCCCCTCGCCCAGATTCCAGCCCAGCTGAGTTGTGCCGATAAAGGCGCAGATCACCGGAATCGCCGCCATCAGCAGAACATGGTGGGTGTAATGGTGCGATACGCTCTCATTCTCTTGCTTGATATGACGCATTTCCTGATTCGGATGCGCCAGCAGACCCCAGACATGATTCATAGATTCACTCCTCTGATGCAGTGGGCCGCCCGATGATGCATCCGTCTTTGGGGGCAGCGTCCTCTCAAGTATAAACGGCAGCGAAACTTTCGTGGTGATCGGACAAAAAAACAGCATAAATAAACGGACCCATGAGGCACGGGCGGAAGCGAAGCCAAATCGCGTATAGACTGGAAGAAACAGTCACTGAACAGGGAGGGTCATTTTGCATCTGGATATCAACGCATTAATTACGCAGTACGGTTATCTGGCACTTTTTATTGGCTGTATCGCCGAGGGGGAAACATTTACGTTGCTGGGCGGCGTCGCCGCGCATGAGGGGCTGCTGCATTACGTGGGAGTGGTGCTGGCCGCAATGGGTGGCGGTATTGTCGGCGATCAACTGCTCTACTGGGTCGGTCGCCGCTGGGGCACACAGATCCTGCGCCGCTTTAAAAAGCATCAGGATAAAGTGGTCAAGGCGAACCGCCTGATTAAACGCCGTCCCAGCCTGTTTGTGATTGGCGTGCGCTTTATGTATGGCTTTCGACTGATTGGCCCAATCATCATCGGGGCCAGCCGCCTCAATCCGATGAAATTTTTTATTCTTAACGTCATCGGGGCGGTCATCTGGGCGCTGATCTTTGTCACCCTGGGTTATTTCGCGGGCGGCATCATCGCGCCATGGCTGCATAAACTCGACCAGCATCTGAAGCATCTGCTGTGGCTGGTCGGCGCAGTGGTATTCGCTTTTGCGCTGCGCTGGGTGATCCGCCGCTGGCACAATCGTCGTGCCGATCAGGAATAAATGAACCACGGATTCGCCAGCAGACGCCACCCGCTATGAGAGTGAGCTGACCGGTGGTAAGGGTCGCCGACGCTGAGCAGCGCCAGGCGACCCTGCTGGCGATTTCCCATGTTTCACCCGCCCTCACCCCTTCCCTGCCTCATTCAACCGTACGTTAACCATCTGTGCCCAAACGAAGCCGCATCAGATGGCTCAGCTATAGTTAGGATGGACACTGACAGGGAGATGAGGATGAGTAAGGTAAAACGTAAGATTGAAGACCATGGCGTGATCGGAGATTTGCGCACCTGCGCACTGGTCGCGAATGATGGCACCATTGATTATCTCTGCTGGCCGGAACTCGACAGCCCGTCGGTCTTTGCCGCCCTGCTCGACAGCGATGATGCCGGGCTTTTCTCCCTGGCCCCTGACTGGCCCAATGCGCGACGTCAGCAGCTCTACCTGCCCGATACCAACATCCTGCAGACCCGCTGGCTGGATGATGAAGGCGTAGCGGAGATCACCGACTACATGCCGATTTGTGATGACAAGGACAAGCTGCCGCGTCTGATCCGGCGGGTCAAAATGGTACGCGGCAGCGCGACCTTTAGCCTGCGCTGTTCACCGCGTCACGACTACGCCCGGGCGCAGACCCGCGCAGAGGCGCACAACGGCTGTATCGATTTTCATGCCGAAGGCCAGCCGTCGCTGCGTCTCGCCGCCAGCGTGGTGATGACGCTGGAAGATGAAAGTGCTACCGCCCTCTTCACGTTACAACCCGGTGAACATGCGCAGTTTGAATTTGGCAGCGTGGATGATGCGCATATCGAAGCGCTGACCACCGAACACTGCTTTGAAGAGACGCTGAACTACTGGCGACGCTGGAGCGCCCACAGTAACTATCAGGGACGCTGGCGCGAAATGGTGCAGCGTTCGGCGCTGGTCCTCAAACTGCTGACCTCACATCAGCACGGCTCTATTGCGGCGGCAGCGACCTTTGGCCTGCCCGAAGAGCTGGGCGGTGAACGCAACTGGGACTATCGCGCCTCCTGGATCCGTGACGCCTCGTTCAGCATGTATGCCCTGATGCGGCTGGGCTATATCGATGAAGCCAAACACTTTACCCACTGGGTTGGTCGCTGCGTTGAAAACAGCCATCATGATGAGATGCGCCTGCAGGTCATGTACCGGCTGGACAGCGGCACCGAACTGCACGAGATGGAGCTGCTGAATCTCTCCGGCTATGCCGACTCCCGTCCGGTGCGCATCGGCAATGACGCCTGGCAGCAGACCCAGCTCGACATCTATGGCGAGCTGATGGATGCGGTCTATCTGGCCAATAAATATGGTGAGGCGATCTCCCAGCGCGGCTGGGAACATGTCGTCAAAATGATCGACTGGCTGTGTGAGAGCTGGGATCAGCCCGATGCCGGTATCTGGGAGATGCGCGGTGAACCGGAACATTTCCTGCACTCGCGTCTGATGTGCTGGGTGGCGATGGATCGCGCGCTGCGTCTGGGCATGAAGCGATCGCTGCCGATGCCTTATGAACGCTGGGATCGGGCGCGCCGGGAGATCCGCGAAGATATCTGGGCTAACTTCTGGAACAATGAGAAGGGTCACTTCTCTTCGACCCGTCATGGCGAATATCTCGACGCCTCAATGCTGCTGATGCCGCTGGTGCGTTTTGTGGGAGCCACCGACCCGGACTGGATTGCCACGCTGGATGCGATCAAAACCAATCTGGTCAGCGACGGTATGGTGCGCCGTTACAATACGCATGAGACGCCCGCCGATGGCCTGAAAGGCTCAGAAGGGTCGTTCGGAGCCTGCTCCTTCTGGTATGTCGAGTGTCTGGCGCGCGCGGGCCGGATTCAGGAAGCGCATTTTGAATTTGAAAAGTTGCTGAGCTACGCCAATCCACTGGGCCTCTACGCGGAGGAGTTTGACAGCCACGGCCATGCGCTGGGCAACACGCCGCAGGCGCTGACCCATCTGGCGTTAATCAGTGCCGCCTTTTTCCTGAACCGCAAACTCAGCGGCGAACAAACGCAGTGGCAACCTTAGTCAGGGATAACCCCGGAAAGCCCCATTTTTAGCGCCCTGCTTTACGGAAATGCGCTAACATCCGCGGTGAATTTACGTAAAGTATTGCAGGCAGGTTAAAATCCCGATTCACAACGTCAGATTAATGAACATATAATGCGCAGCAGGTCACATTGGCCAGCATGAATTCGACACACTGAACAGCCTGAAATATGGCGATAAAGAATTGTAAAATATGAAAATCATTCGCGCTTTCGCTTCAATCGCACTGGCTCTGGCGGCCTTCAGCCAGTCAGCCTTTGCTGTGGTTTACCCGTTACCGCCGGCCAACAGCCGTCTGATCGGCGAAAATATCGAAATTACTGTCCCTGAAGACAGCAAACTGCCGCTGGAAGCTTTTGCGGCGCAGTACCAGATGGGCCTCAGCAATATGCTGGAAGCCAATCCGGGCGTTGACGTTTATCTGCCTAAGGCTGGCAGCAAAATGATCATCCCACAGCAGCTGATCCTGCCAGACGCACCGCGTGAAGGCATTGTGATTAACAGCGCGGAGATGCGTCTTTACTACTATCCGAAAGGCAGCAAAACCGTGGTGGTGTTGCCTATTGGTATCGGTGAACTGGGTAAAGATACCCCGATTAACTGGACCACAGCGGTAGAACGTAAAAAAGATGGCCCGACCTGGACGCCAACCAAAGGCATGCATGCGGATTACGCGGCACGCGGTGAAACCCTGCCAGCGGTCTTCCCGCCAGGCCCGGATAACCCGATGGGCCTGTATGCGCTCTATATCGGTCGTCTCTATGCGATTCACGGCACCAACGCCAACTTCGGTATCGGCCTGCGCGTGAGCCATGGTTGTGTGCGTCTGCGCGCTGACGATATCAAATGGCTGTATCAGAACGTGCCGGTCGGTACGCGCGTACAGTTCGTTGATCAGCCGGTAAAAGCGACCGTGGAGCCAGACGGTTCACGTTATGTAGAAGTGCATAACCCGCTGTCGACCACCGAAGAGCAGTTCAACTCGCGTGAGCTGGTGCCGATTACGCTGAATCAGGCTGTGAGCAAAGTTCTGGTTGATGCCAGCGTCAATCAGGATCAGGTTAATGGCGCGATTCAGGGCCGTACCGGTATGCCAGTAAAAGTGAACGGCGTGGAGAACAACATCCAGACTGCGCCAGTTCCGATGCCGGAAAACCCGCAGGCTGTGCCACAGGAAGAGCCAATGACGCCGGTCACCTCTCAGGGTGCAAACAGTGATGCCGCGCAGCCACAGCAGCCGGCCACTGAGCCAGCCGCACCGGCCGCTCCGGTAACACCAGCAGCCCCTGCAGCCGCGGCCAATACCAGCTCGTAATTGCCGCCCTGCTTTCAGAAGCCAGCGCCTGTCGCTGGCTTTTTTATTGCCTGCGTTTCCGCGTTTTCCCGCGCACTCCGCTCAGAATGCCCCGTCCGACGATCATTAATCTGTCATATAAAGCGCGTATCACACTGCGTTGACCCGGTGCAAATCAGCAGCCGGCATCAGCCACCAGAGGTACACCATGAGCGAAAACAGTCTCTCCTCCTCATCAGCCCGAGGTCGCCCCGATTTCAACGGCAAAAATAGCCGTTTCAGTAAACCGCTGTTCTTTATTCTGCTGGTTGCCGGACTGGCGTTCGCTGGCCTCAATCTGGTCAGCGATGTTGAAGAGACCAATATGCCGGTCACCAGCTATCTGCCGTTCTTTCTGCTGGGGCTGGCATTGCTGATTGCGCTCGGCTTTGAGTTTGTGAATGGCTTTCACGATACCGCCAATGCCGTGGCGACCGTGATCTACACCCATTCGCTGACGCCCGGCATCGCGGTGGTCTGGTCCGGTTTCTGTAATTTTCTGGGTGTGCTGCTCTCCAGCGGCGTGGTGGCGTTTGGCATTATCTCACTGCTGCCGGTGGAGTTGATCCTGCAGGCCAGCAGCGGCAGCGGGTTTGCCATGGTCTATGCGCTGCTCTTCTCAGCGATTATCTGGAACCTGGGCACCTGGTATTTAGGGCTGCCGTCGTCGTCGTCCCATACGCTGATCGGCTCAATCATCGGCGTCGGCGTTGCCAATGCGATGCTGCACGGACGCAGCGGTCTGAGCGGGGTTGACTGGGATCAGGCATTGAAGGTCGGCTATGCACTGCTGCTGTCGCCAGTGGTCGGCTTTGTCTGCGCCGGGCTGCTGCTGTGGGTGATGAAACTGTTTATCCGCAATCGCCAGCTTTATCAGGCGCCGGAAAGCAATCAGCCGCCACCGGTCTGGATCCGCGGCCTGCTGATCCTGACCTGTACCGGCGTGTCGTTTGCGCACGGCTCTAACGATGGTCAGAAAGGGATGGGGCTGATTATGCTGATCCTGGTGGGCACCATGCCGATCGCCTACGCCCTGAATCGATCGCTGCCACCCGATCAGATCCCGCGCGTCGCGGCGCTGAACGAAGTGACCGCCCATCAGCTGCTGCAGCTGCAACCCGCCTCAGCCAATCCTCCACCGGCCCGTGAGGTACTGACCGGCTTTGTTGGCAGCAATAGCATGAATGCCGACGTGCTGCCCGCGCTGGCGATGACGCTGCGCGAAGTCGGCGATGAGATTCGTCGTTACGGTTCAATGGAAAACATTCCAGCTCAGGCGGTGACCAATACCCGCAACCAGATGTATCTGGCGTCAGAATCGATCAAGCATCTGCAGGGCGCCGAGGTCAGACTGCCGCAGGAGACGGAACGCAACCTTAAGGCAGTGAAAACGGAACTCGACAGCGCCACCCGCTTTATTCCGATGTGGGTGAAAGTGGTGGTGGCGATTGCGCTGGGACTGGGCACCATGGTCGGCTGGCGCCGGATTGTGGTCACCGTGGGAGAACGGATCGGTAAAACCCATCTGAGCTATGCCCAGGGCGCCAGCGCCGAACTGGTGGCGATGATGACCATTGGCGCGGCAGACGGTTTCGGTTTACCGGTTTCTACCACTCACGTGCTCTCATCCGGCGTAGCGGGCACTATGGCGGCGAACCGTTCCGGCTTGCAGCTCTCGACGCTGCGTAACCTGGCCGTCGCCTGGATTTTAACGCTGCCGGTATCTATTCTGCTCTCTGCCCTGCTCTACTGGGCGTTCAGCCATTTTTAACGGTCTGCGGCTTATCGTCATTCAGGCGATAAGCCGCTGCTGCCAGTAAAGCCGCAGGGTAATCAGCAGCGCTCCCAGCACCATCAACGCCGCCGCCAGATAGACTGACTGCATCCCCCAGTGTCCGATAAGCAATCCCGCCACCGGGCCGGTTAAGCCCAGGCCCAGATCGAGAAAAGCGGAATAGGTGCCCAGCGCAGAGCCCTGATCCTGGCGCTCAACCCGTTTAACCGCCTCAACGCCCAGCGCCGGAAAGACCAGCGAAAATCCGCTGCCGGTGAGGAATGCGCCCGCCCCTACCAGCCAGGCGCTGTCCGCCTGCCAGATAATCAGCAGTCCCAGGCACTCCAGCAGGAAAGAGAAGAGCGACACGCGCAGCCCGCCGAAACGGGTAATAAAGCGACCAAATCCCAGACGCACCAGCACAAACCCCAGGCTGAACAGCGTCAGCGCATAGGCCGCGCCCTGCCAGTCGCGGCTGGCAAAATAGAGGGTGATAAAGGTAGCGATAACGCCAAAACCGATGGTGCCGAAGCCCAGCGCCAGGCCATAGAGCCAGACGCGGGAGAAGACGCGGTGAAACGGAATGCGCTCGCCTACACTGACCGTCACCGCCGGTTTGCGGCTGGCCATCAGATAGCCCGCCACGCCCATCAGCGCAATCAGCCCGGCAAATCCACTCATACCAAATTCACTGTTCAGCAGCACGCCCAGCGGTGCACCGACGGCCATTGCCAGATAGGTCGCAACACCGTTCCAGGAGATCACGCGCGCGGTCTGCATTGGCCCAACGATGTTCATGCCCCACAGGGTTGAGCCGGTGCTGCTGAAGCTTTCACCTACGCCGAGAAACAGCCGCCCGATGGCCAGCAGCGCCAGACTCAGCCACGGCCAGCCGCTCAGCAGTGCGGCCACGATAGTCAGCACCCCGCTCATGCCGCAGCAGAGCAGTCCCAGCATCACCACCCGCTTTGGTCCAAGGCGATCGGCCAGACGGCCCGACTGCGGACGGCTGAGCAGCGTCGCAAAATATTGAATGCTGATAATCAGTCCGGCGATAAAGGAGCTGAAGCCAAGATGATTTTTGACGAAGCCTGGCAGCACGGCCAGCGGCAGTCCGACAGAGAGATAGCAGAAGAAAGTGAAGATAATAACAGAGAGGATTCGTTTGTTGAGCTGGCTGTTGCTCAACACAGCGGAGTCAGACATAGCAGGCAAGGGGTCCAGGAAATTTTTCCCACTATACCGTCAGGCCGCTAAGGGGTCGCCTGATTTTTTATCACAAACCATGAACATGTGCGTGACGATCAATCGCCTGTGCAATGTCGCCCGACGATTTTAACGCACGGATTTCGCTGAATAAGCCATCGGCTTCGCCATAGGCTTTGCGCAGATAACCGAGCCACTGTTTGATACGCGCCACGTGATAGAGGCCGGTATCGCCCTGCTTTTCCAGCCGGCTGTATTTCTGTAATAACCGCACCACATCAGGCCAGGCCATCGGTGGTTCGTTATATTTCACTACCCGGCTCAGGTTGGGGATGTTCAGTGCGCCACGGCCAATCATCAACGCATCGCAGCCGGTTACCGCCATACAGTGTTGCGCGCTTTGCCAGTCCCAGATTTCGCCATTAGCAATCACCGGAATGCGCAGCCGCTGACGAATGTCGCCAATCGCCTGCCAGTTGATCGCCTCTGCGCGATAGCCCTCTTCTTTGGTCCGCCCATGCACCACCAGCTCGCTGGCACCGGCCTGTTGCACCGCATCGGCAATCTCCAGACTGCGGGCGCTGGAGTCCCAGCCGAGCCGCACTTTCACCGTCACCGGCAAATCTGCAGGCACCGCTTCACGCATCGCTTTCGCGCCGCGATAGATCAGATCGGGATCTTTAAGAAGAGTTGCGCCGCCTCCGCTGCCGTTGACCAGTTTAGAAGGACAACCACAGTTGAGATCCACACCCCATGAGCCCAGTTCCACCGCACGTGCGGCGTTTTCGGCTAACCATTCGGGATGCTGCCCCAGCAGCTGCATACGCACCCGCGTGCCGGAAGGCGTGCGGCTGGCGTTATGCAGTTCGGGGCAGAGACGGTAGAAAGATTTTACCGGCAGCAGTTGATCGACCACGCGCAAAAACTCAGTGATGCAGAGATCGTAGTCGTTTACTTCCGATAACAGCTGGCGCACCAGTGAATCCAGCACGCCCTCCATCGGTGCCAGTAAAACCCTCATACTCAGACGTTTCCGGTACGCTTCGCTGCTGCCGGACGACGCGGACGGGCTGCGGGCCTATCGCCCTGAGGAGCGGCCTGGCTCTGACGACGCGCCTGAGGACGCTTTTCGCCGGATGAAGATGAGCGCGATGCGCCTGCACCCTGTCCGCCCTGGCTGCGACCACGGCCGCCGCCGCCACCTGCACCGCCGCGAGACTGCTGCTGACGACCGTTGATGATCGGCTCCGCTTTGATGCTCGGATCGGGTTCATAACCCTCAACGGCCAGACGCGGGATTTCACGCTTCAGCAGACGTTCGATATCACGCAGCAGTTTATGCTCATCGACGCAAACCAGCGACAGTGCGACACCGGTCGCAGCTGCACGGCCGGTACGGCCAATACGGTGAACGTAATCTTCGGCGACGTTAGGCAGCTCGTAGTTCACGACGTGTGGCAGCTCTTCGATATCCAGGCCACGGGCCGCGATATCGGTGGCAACCAGGACGCGAATACCGCCTGATTTGAAGTCGGCCAGTGCGCGGGTACGTGCACCCTGGCTCTTGTTGCCGTGGATAGCGGCAGCGGAGATACCATCTTTACCCAGCTGCTCGGCAAGGTGGTTCGCGCCGTGTTTGGTACGGGTAAAGACCAGCACCTGCTGCCAGTTGCCTTCGCCAATCAGCTGAGACAACAATTCACGCTTACGCTTCTTATCAACGAAAGCCACCTGCTGCGCGACCTGCTCGGAGGCGGTGTTGCGGCGAGCCACTTCAATCATTTCCGGGTTGGTCAGCAGTTTCTCAGCCAGGCCTTTGATCTCATCAGAGAAGGTGGCAGAGAACAGCAGGTTCTGACGTTTGGCCGGCAGACGTGCCAGTACGCGACGGATGTCGTGGATAAAGCCCATATCCAGCATACGGTCCGCTTCATCCAGCACCAGAATTTCGACCTGTGACAGGTCAACCGCATTCTGTTGTGCCAGATCCAGCAGGCGTCCAGGCGTTGCCACCAGGATATCGACGCCGCCACGCAGTTTTACCATCTGTGGATTGATGCTGACGCCACCAAACACCACCATGGAACGCAGCGAGAGATATTTGCTGTAGTCGCTGACGTTTTCGCCAACCTGCGCCGCGAGCTCACGGGTTGGGGTCAGGATCAGGGCGCGCACCGGGCGACGACCGCGGATGGGCGTGGCAGTGGCAGAGAGTTTTTGTAACATCGGTAAGGTAAAGCCGGCTGTTTTGCCGGTGCCGGTCTGGGCGCTCGCCAGCAGATCGCGGCCTGCCAGCACAACAGGAATCGCCTGGCGCTGGATAGGTGTGGGTTCGCTGTAGCCTTGTTCGGCGACCGCGCGCAAAATATCGGCACTCAGGCCGAGAGAGTCAAAAGACATTAAGTGATTTACTCCGGTCCGCTCTGACCGTGATTCACGGTGTAGTTTTCAGAGGGATAGTGACGCCAGCCAGGGCTGACGCGTGAAAAGGGCGCAAACTACGATGCGTAAGCGGGCGAGTGTAACAGCTTTAAGAGAAGTGTGCGAGATAGCTCACATTTCCTGACACAACTTAACCGCCTGAAAACAGGAAGGCCACCTTCCGGTGGCCTTCAACTTAACTACGTTTGTTTTCGATTCGTCGCGGTGGCTCTTTCGCCAGCAGCGAGACCAGCGCCGGACCCAGCAACATCACTACGCCGAGACACGCCAGCAGCAGGTTGTTGTGGTAAATCCGCGACACCAGGAACAGTGTCATCATGGCGGCGCCAAAGTAGTAAGTGGTGGTCGCTTCTTCAAGATAATCGCCGAGAGTACGTAAACGGGCAATGCGCTGTGTCACCAGCATGGCAACAAAAACCAGTGCGTACATCGCCACCAGCGTACTGCAGACATCAACCAGCGCTTTGTGCTTCCAGCCCCAGATCAGTGCAGCGATCACCAGCAGATGCATAGCAATATGCAACAACGTTTGACCCGTGATAATTTGAATACGATTAGACCATTTCATTCAGTTCTCCTGGCAGACCCAACAGGTCGCCCAAGTGCTACCGGCACAAGCCGGAAACGATTTCCTCAATGTAAAACAATTTTCGGATAACGCCCTAATTTTCGCCCTCTTTCACCACCCATTTGTGACAAAGACTACACTTTGATTCTATTGATGATGAAAAGGAGTGCGTCGCGAGTATGCCACAAAACAAGCAAGGATTTTCAATAAAAGTCCTGACGATCAATACACATAAGGGTTTTGCCCCTTTCAATCGCCGCTTCATCCTGCCCGAATTACGCGACGCCGTTCGCGCAACGGAGGCGGATGTGGTCTTTCTGCAGGAGGTGATGGGCACGCATGCCATCCACTCCCTTAACCATGAGGAGTGGCCCGATTCTCCTCATTATGAGTTTCTGGCCGACACCATATGGAACGATTTCGCCTATGGGCGTAATGCGGTCTATCCGGAGGGGCATCACGGCAATGCGGTGCTGTCTCGCTTCCCGATCGCCGACTATGAGAACCGGGATATCTCGGTGGCGGGCAGTGAAAACCGCGGTATGCTGCACTGCCAGATCGCCCTGCCCGAGCCGCACGGCACGCTGCATGTCATCTGCGTTCATCTGGGTCTGAAAGTGGCCCATCGTCACGCGCAGATGAAGAAAATATGTGAAATGGTTAACTCACTGCCGCCCGACGCACCGGTGGTGGTGGCGGGCGATTTCAACGACTGGCAGCGACGCGCCAATTCCATTCTGAAACATGGCGCAGGCCTGAAAGAGGTATTCAGCATGAAAACCGGACGCCCGGCGCGCACCTTCCCGGCGCGCTTCCCGATCCTGCGGCTTGACCGCATCTATGTCCGCAACGCCACCGTCAGTCATCCGTGGGCGCTGCCGCGCAAGCCCTGGTCCCATCTTTCCGACCATGCGCCGCTGGCGGTGGAGATTCACCTATGAATTTTAGCTGGCAGGAAGGCAACCGGCTGCTGTTGCTGGAAAATGGCGAAGCGTTTTTCCCGCGGGTCTTTGGCGCGATCCAGCGGGCGGAACGTACGGTATTAATCGAAACCTTTATTCTGTTTGAGGATGACGTGGGCAACGCCCTGCACCGCGAACTGCTGGCGGCAGCCCAGCGCGGCGTGCGGGTCGAAGTGATGGTCGATGGTTATGGCTCTGCCGAACTCTCCGACAAATTTGTTAACAGCCTGACCAGCGCTGGCGTGCGTTTCATCTATTACGATCCGCGTCCGCTGGTGATGGGGATGCGCACCAACGTTTTCCGCCGCCTGCACCGCAAAACCGTGGTGGTGGATGACGTGGTGGCCTTTGTGGGCGGCATTAACTTCTCGGCCGAGCACAACACCGATTATGGCCCGGAAGCGAAACAGGATTATGCGGTACAGGTCAAAGGCCCGGTGGTGGGTGACATCGCCCGCTATCTGCAACAGGCGATTGGCAGCGAACAGAATACCCGCCGCTGGTGGGGATCGCGCTCTCATCGTCCGGCGGTCAACGCCACGCCCGGCGATGCTCAGGTGCTCTATGTTTATCGCGATAACGACGAGCATCGCGATGACATCGAAGTCCACTACCTGGAGATGCTGCGCGAGGCGAAGCGGGATGTGATTATCGCCAACGCCTACTTCTTCCCAGGTTACCGGCTGCTGCGTGAGATGCGCAACGCCGCGCAGCGTGGCGTCCGGGTACGACTGATTGTGCAGGGCGAGCCGGATATGCCGATTGTGAAAGTGGGCGCGGAGCTGCTCTACAACTATCTGGTCGATGGCGGCGTTGAAGTCTACGAATATATCCGTCGCCCGCTGCACGGCAAGATCGCGGTAAAAGACGACTACTGGGCCACCGTCGGCTCCAGCAATCTCGATCCGCTCAGCCTGTCACTTAACCTTGAAGCCAATCTGATCATCCACGACAGGCCGTTTAACCAGACACTGCGTGATAACCTGGAAGCGCTGCTGGCCAACGATTGCCAGCGCGTGCAGGAAGATCGCTTACCGCCGCGCAACTGGTGGCAACTGAGTAAAAGCGTGGTGGTATTCCACTTCCTGCGCCATTTCCCGGCCATCGCTGGCTGGCTGCCGGCGCATACGCCGCTGCTGGCCCAGGTGGGTGAGCCGGTACAGCCTGAAATGGAGACGCAGGATCGCGTTGAAACTGATAACCCGGGAGCAAAATCCTGATGGCAAAAAAACATCCACGCTGGCAACTGGCGAAAAAAATCCTCACCGTGCTCTTTTTCATCGCGGTGGTGGTTCTGCTGGTGGTCTATGCCCGCAAAGTGAACTGGGAAGATGTTTATGACGTCATCGTTAATTACAACCGCTTTGTGGTACTGACCGCCGCCGGACTGGTGGTGCTGAGTTACCTGGTGTATGGCTGCTACGACCTGATTGGACGCGCCTACTGCGGCCATAAGCTGGCGAAGCGGCAGGTGATGCTGGTGTCGTTTATCTGTTACGCCTTCAACCTGACGCTAAGTACCTGGGTGGGTGGCGTCGCGATGCGCTACCGGCTCTATTCACGGTTAGGGCTGGATAGCGGCACCATTACCCGCATCTTCTCTCTGAGCATCGCCACTAACTGGCTGGGCTATATTCTGCTGGCGGGCGTGGTATTCAGTGCGGGCATGGTGTCGATTCCCAGCGGCTGGTTTATTGGTGAAACTACCCTGCGGCTGATTGGTGGCGCTCTGCTGGTGCTGGTGGCGATCTACCTCTGGGCCTGTGCCTTCTCAAAGCAGCGTCGCTGGACGATCAAAGGCCAGACGCTGCAGTTGCCCTCGCTGCGCATGGCGCTGCTGCAGTTTGCGGTTTCCTGTGCCAACTGGATGGTGATGGGGGCGATTATCTGGCTGCTGCTGGGACGAGACGTCGGTTATCCGATGGTGCTGGGCGTGCTGCTGATCAGCAGTATTGCCGGGGTAATCATTCATATTCCGGCGGGCATTGGCGTACTGGAAGCGGTCTTCCTGGCGCTGCTCAGCGGTCAGCACGCCTCGCATGGCACTATCATTGCGGCGCTGCTGGCTTATCGCGTGCTCTACTTTATCCTGCCGCTGCTGTTAGCGCTGGTGCTCTATCTGGGGCTGGAGAGTCGGGCGAAGCATCTGCGTCAGAAGAACGAGCAGAAGTTGCAGAAGTCGTAATAAAAAAGGGGAGGCGCAGACAGTGCGCCTCCCCCGCTACTCCCTCAGGCTTAACGGCGGTTGCCGAAAATCCGCAGCAGCATCAGGAACAGGTTGATGAAGTCGAGATACAGCGTCAGTGCGCCCATAATCGAGTAGCGACGCAGGTTTTCCGTATCGCGGGCATCGATCTGCTCACCGATATTTTTCAGCTTCTGCGTGTCATAGGCCGTTAACCCCACAAATACCACCACCCCGATGTAGGTAATCGCCCACATCAGCGCCGGGCTTTTCAGCCAGAAGTTCACCAGCGACGCCAGCACGATGCCAATCAGCGCCATAAACAGCAGGCTGCCAAAACGGCTGAGATCGCGTTTGGTGGTATAGCCGTAGAAGCTCATCGCGCCAAACATCCCCGCCGTGATAAAGAAGGTGCTGGCGATCGAAGAGTTGGTGTAAACCAGGAAGATACTCGCCATGGTCAGGCCGGTCAGCGCCGAATAGAGCATAAACAGCCCGGTTGCCACGGCCCCGCTCAGGCGATGCACCATGCCTGACAGGAAGAAGACCAGCCCCAACTGCACGATAATCAGTCCGAAGAAGGTGATGCGGTTAGCAAACACCAGCTCCATGATCGCTGGCGTGCGCGCAGCGTACCAGGAGACAAACGCCGTCAGTAACAGACCGCAGGTCATCCAGCCATAGACCTGCGCCATATAGGCTTGTAAACCGCGAGATGCGGATTGAACGATGGAATCATTTCGTGGATATCGGTCCATGATGCACCTCTTGTTAAACGGATTAGGACCGGCTCCACACAGGGAACCGGATGAATAACCTGGTCTGGCAGGCATACGTGGTTTCTGTTTCAGCCCGTTGGCCAGCGACAGCGCGACACAACCGCCACGGGCCCATACGGCCTTATGAGGATGCGCACAGTTCAGGGCCAGAATAACAATAAAAGTCGCCCGGAACTGGCTCTAAGTGTGGCACAGCTCAGCTCAACTGCGCCACAACATGCCGCTTAACGTCGCGACAGGCACTGCTGATAACGGCTGTCGACACGCTGCGCAAACCACGCCGTGGTGAGATTACGGGTAATTTTCGGGCTTTCCAGCTTGATGCCCGGCAGCATTTCACGCGGTAATTTTCGACCCGCCATTTTATCCGCCAGGGTAAAGACCTGTTTCCAGAGTTCGCTGTCGCTGAACGACGCTTTCTCCCCTTTCTCCAGATCGCGGCGAATGTCGCTGTTGCTCATATCGATCTGCTTCGACAGCGTGCGCACCGCCAGTTCGGTACCGCCCGCCGCATCCGATCCATAAAGAATCAGATCGCCATCCAGTGCCAGTTTCATGCCGGTGGCGCGCGACACCGCCGCCTGGAAGGCCGCATTGCGGCTGGCATACCAGCCCGCATTGTAGTCGGCAAAGCGGTAGAGCGGCTGGCTGTAGTCAGCCGGATAGCCGAGCAGGTGCATCGTCCCGAAGTAGATCCCGCCATGGCGGGTAAAGACTTCACGCCGGATGGTGCCATCGATCGGCCACGGGTAGCCTTTGGCGTGCGCTTCGGCAAACGCAATGCTGACCTGCATCGGCCCGCCGGTGTGGATCGGATTGAGATTACCAAACAGCGTCTGGCCCATCGGCACCATATCGATCAGGTCATCGAAAATAGCGCTCAGCTCTTTCTCACTGCGCACTTTGTCCAGCCGGGCGGCGTAGCTTTCACCGGTGGGCGATTTGATCTGTAGCGCGGTACGCACCAGGAATGCCGGGACGTGCACCTGCGCCGCACGGCGATTGATCTCGCCCCAGGCGATTTTTGGCAGACCCGGCACGGCGGCCTCGGCGCTGAAGTTGCTCTCCTGATCCGCCACGGCGATCACCGCGCAGAGGTTGCTGGCGCTGGGATCGATCTGCTGAGTGCGGAAGGTGGTGTAGATATCGTCGCTCCATGCCGCTTTATTGCTGACGTGCGACGGCAGCAGCCGCTGGATCTGCGCTTTGACATCTTCAGGCTGCCGCACCGGCGCCTCAGGGGTTTTCTTGCTGCTACAACCTGCCAGCACCAGTGCGGCGACCAGTGTCAGACGTTGCAGAATCGGGGTGGATGACATGCCTGTCCTCAGAATGAACCAAAGCTCTACTCTACCATTGCCAGAGTTTCACAGGCAGGCGAGAACTGAACTAAGGTTATCTTTTTTACCGTTAAAGGAACTTACGATGTTTAAACTCTGGCCTGTTGCGGCGTTCAGCCTGTTATTAACCGGCTGCGGCGCCAATAATACGCCTGCCCAGGTAAAATCTCCGGGTGCCCCCACCTCCTCCTCGCTTAAGGTGCTGGAGACCGGCGCCAGCGTGATGCAGTCACGTCCACCCATCGACGCCATCAACACCTATCTCGACGGATTCCATTTTTATAACGGCGATAAGAACGGTCAGATGGAGGCGCACCACTATGTCACCGTGCTGAACGACGATGTGATGCAGGCGGTGATTTACGACGGCAATACGCGTGATGCACGGCTGATGGGCGTGGAGTACATTATCAGCGAACGGCTGTTTAACACCCTGCCGCCCGAAGAGAAGAAGCTCTGGCACAGCCATCAGTATGAGGTGAAATCGGGCACGCTGATTGCACCAGGCTTACCGGAAGCCGCCGACCACGCCCTGATGAAGCGCATTGTGAAAACCTACGGGAAAACCTGGCACACCTGGCACACCGATCGCGACAAAACGCTGCCGATAGGCATTCCGGCGCTGATGATGGGCTTTACGGAGGATGGTCAGATGGACTCGCGACTGCTGGCGGACCGCGATCGTCGTTTTGACGTCGACAGCAAAAAGATCCGCGCCCAGCGTGCGGATATCGTGGCGCATCCTGCCGCAGCAGGTGCCAATGCCTGGCAACAGGGCCAGGTCATTCAGCTGAAGCGCACCGCCGGCGGCGGCGAACACAGCCACGGTCAGAACGGTTTTGGTCCGGCTGAGCAGCTAAAGCAGCCTTAATCCCGCCCTAAGCGTCGTGATGTCCGGGGATGCGGGCAGCGGCGTGTCTGCGGTTAACGGCTCAGCGGGCGCAGACACTTCTGCCCGCTAAGCCGTTAATGCAGCTTAGCCCCAGCGCTGAGCCGCCTGGTGGTCGCTATCGCGGGCATCCACCCAGCGATCGCCCTGCTCTGTCGCTTCGCGCTTCCAGAACGGCGCGCGGGTTTTCAGGTAATCCATGATGAACTCTGCAGCGGAAAAGGCGCTGCCACGATGGGCACTGGTCACGCCCACCAGCACGATTTCATCGCCGGGAAACAGTTCGCCCACGCGATGGATCACCGTGACGCGCTGAAGCGGCCAGCGTTCGCGCGCCGCATCAACAATCTCCTGCAGCGCTTTTTCGGTCATGCCGGGATAGTGCTCCAGCGTCAGTGCCGCGACGTCGTTGCCCAGATTGTGGTTACGGACTTTGCCGGTAAAGGTCACTACCGCACCATCTTCATCACAGGCCGCCAGCCAGCGATAGGCTTCCGCCATATCAAAGGGCGCGGGGCCGACGCGAATCTGCGTTTCCATCTTAGCCTCCGGTCACGGGCGGGAAAAAGGCCACTTCATCACCGGTGTGCAGCGGGTGACTCATCGGCACCAGCGTCTGATTCACTGCCGCCAGCAGTTTACCTGGCTCAAGCGCCAGCGCCCAGCGGTCATCGCGCTCTGCAAGCGCACTGCGCAGCGCGGCCACATCCGGATAATCAGCACCGACCTCAAGCGTTGAAGTGCCGGTCAGCTCACGGACCTGGGCGAAAAACAGCACCTTAATCATGCGCGACCGCCTGGAAATCGCCGCTTTTGCCACCGCTCTTGCTGATTAAGCGCAGCTGATCGATAACGATATCTTTCTGCACCGCTTTGCACATGTCATAGATGGTGAGCGCGGCAACCGATGCGGCCGTCAGCGCTTCCATCTCCACGCCGGTTTTGCCGGTCAGGCGACAGAGCGTCGTGATGCGGACCCGGCTGTGGTCAGGTTCAGCCTCCAGGTTCACTTCCACTTTGCTCAGCATCAGTGGATGACAGAGCGGAATCAGTTCCCAGGTGCGTTTCGCCGCCTGAATGCCGGCGATGCGCGCGGTGGCAAAGACATCCCCTTTGTGGTGGCTGCCTTCGATAATCATCTGCAGCGTTTCCGGCTGCATCAGCACCAGCACTTCTGCCCGCGCTTCGCGCACGGTTTCCGCCTTGGCGGAGACATCCACCATGTGCGCTTCGCCCGCGGCGTTAATGTGTGTGAGTTGAGACATACTTACCGTTTCTTGAGATGTGAGACAAAATTACAGGGCGCGGTGCGCGCATCAAGCTGGTCAGCGATAATGCGTTCCCAGGCGGTGCGGCAGGCGCTGGTGGAACCCGGCACGGCCAGGATCAGCGTCTGATTAGCCAGACCGGCAATCGCGCGCGACTGCAATGTCGAACCGCCAATCTCTTCATAGGAGATCATCCGGAACAGTTCGCCAAATCCATCAATCTCGCGGTCGAACAGCGGCAGCAGCGCTTCCGGCGTGCTGTTTTTCAGGTTAAAGCCGGTTCCGCCATTAATAATCACGACCTGAACATCTTCACTGGCGATCCAGCGCGATACGGTGGCGCGAATACGATAGAGATTATCCGGCACGATGGCGTGATCGACCACCTCATGCCCCGCTTCGGCTGCGGCTTCGCGCAGATAGTCGCCGGAGGTATCGTCACTGGCATCGCGACGATCTGACACGGTCATCACCGCAATCTGCACTGCCTGAAATTCGCTGGCTGGTTTACCCATACTGCCTCCTGAAATTAGCCGCCAATGTAAGAGAGATTCTGTGTGATGCCGGTGTTGCCCTGATGCAGAAAGTGCGTCTGCTTTTTCTGCCCCAGACTGCTGGCAATACGCGCCTGCAGTTCGGCCTGCTGGTCGTCTGACGCCAGGAGATCGCGCAGCGGCACACCGCCGTCACCAAACAGGCATAGATGCAGATTACCGTGCGCCGAAACGCGCAGACGGTTGCAGCTGGCACAGAAATCTTTGGCATAAGGCATGATCAGACCAATCTCGCCGACATAATCGGGATGGTAAAAGACCTGCGCCGGGCCGTCGCTGCGTCCGCTCTCCCGACGCTGCCAGCCCTGGGCGATCAGCTGATCGCGGATGACCATGCCGGAAACGTGCTGATCGCGGAACAGCGTGCCGCCGTCGCCGGTCTCCATCAGTTCGATAAAGCGCAGCTGAATCGGACGGGTGCGGATCCAGTCGAGGAACGTAGCCAGATTACGGCTGTTGAGATCGCGCATCAGCACGCTGTTGACTTTGACCTGGCGAAAACCGGCGTCGAGGGCAGCATCAATACCGCTCATGACCTGATGGAATTTATCCTGACCGGTAATGGCGTGAAACTGACGGGCATCCAGGCTGTCGACGCTGACGTTGAGTGCGGTTAACCCCGCGTCACGCCACTGTTTCACGTCACGTGCCAGCCGGTAGCCATTGGTGGTTACCGCGATCTGGCGAATGGAGGCGTTTTCGCGCACCGCCGCAATGATGTCGGTGAAATCGCGGCGCAGCGATGGCTCACCGCCGGTCAGCCGCACTTTTTCCGTTCCGGCAGCGGCAAAGGCCCGCGTGACGCGGCGGATTTCATCCAGCGAGAGAAAGCTTTTGTTACGAATTCCCTGCGGCTTGTAGCCGTCAGGAAGACAGTAGGTACAGCGGAAATTACAGACATCCGTGACCGACAGGCGCAGGTAATAGAACTTACGCGCGTATGCATCAGTAAATTGTGACACCAGAACACCTTTCCAGATTGGGAGATGCAGTCATTTCTTCCTGCACCCTGGCAGCTCGATGGCTACGGCCTGAACCCCCTATCCGCAGACGTAGGCATTCAGGCTTGAGTGTACGCTGACCCGTTGATCAGCGCGGTAAGCATGATGGTAGCGTGATTTTCGTCACTCTTCCATTTGCTGTTTTCGCTATATATTCTTATACATATCGAATTTTCACCGCATTTTCGCGACAGGATACGTTAAAATGCGATCCAGATTTTGACGTAAGTCATCCGCGCGGGCTTAGCGATTAGAGCCACGCCACGCGAAGGGATATTAAGGAGAAGTATGAATCGCACACTGGCCGATCTTGATCGCGTTGTGGCACTGGGAGGCGGACACGGTTTAGGCCGCGTCATGTCTGCCCTTTCCCCGCTGGGCTCGCGTCTCACCGGCATCGTCACCACCACCGACAACGGCGGATCAACCGGCCGTATTCGTCGCTCAGAAGGCGGCATCGCCTGGGGCGATATGCGTAACTGCCTTAACCAGCTGATTGCAGAACCCAGCGTCGCCTCGGCGATGTTTGAGTACCGTTTTGCCGGTAATGGCGAACTGGCCGGACACAACCTGGGTAATCTGATGCTGCGGGCGCTGGATCATCTCAGCGTTCGTCCGCTGGAAGCGATCAACATTATCCGTAACCTGCTGAAGGTCGACGCCTTTTTAATCCCGATGTCGGAGCAGCCGGTGGATTTGGTGGCGATGGATGTTGAAGGCAACATGGTTTATGGCGAAACCGCAATTGACGAGATGAAGCAGCCGCCGCAGGAGCTGATGCTGCATCCCAACGTCCAGCCAACGCGGGAAGCGCTGCAGGCGGTTGGTGAAGCGGATCTGATCCTGATTGGACCCGGCAGCTTTTACACCAGCCTGATGCCGATTCTGCTGATGGAAGAGATGGCGCAGGCCTTGCGTCGCACGCCTGCCACTATGGTGTTTATCGGCAATCTGGGCCGCGAGCTGAGTCCTGCCGCCGCCAGTCTCTCAGTGGCTGACAAGCTGCAGATGATGGAGCGTTATATCGGCAAGCGGGTGATTGATGCGCTGGTCGTCAGCCCGGCGGTGGACACCCGTGGCATTGAAAACCGGCTGATTGTCCGTGAACCGCTGGAGGCCGCCGATATCCAATATCGTCACGACCGCCAGCTGTTACGGGTGGCGCTGGAACACGCCATTCAGGGCTTTAACGGCGCTACGAGGCCGCAATAAACAGCGTTCGCAGTTCATGCAGCTGATCGCGCACGTTGGCCGCCTGTTCGAACTCCAGGTTCTGCGCATGCTGCTGCATCTGCCCTTCCAGCTCGTGGATCTTCTTCTGCAAAGCCTGCGGCGTTAACAGCTGGAAATCGGCCAGCGCCTGGGCTTCGCCAGGACGAGCGGGTTTCGCTTTGCCGCGGGTTTTCACCACGTTTTTGCCCAGTTCCAGAATATCGGTGATCTTCTTATTCAGGCCCTGCGGCACGATGCCGTTCTCTTCGTTGTGCAACTGCTGTTTCTCACGGCGGCGCTCGGTCTCTTCAATGGCGCGCGCCATCGACGGCGTGATTTTATCGCCGTAGAGAATCGCCTTACCGTTGATGTTACGCGCCGCACGGCCAATGGTCTGAATCAGCGAGCGTTCGGAGCGCAGGAAGCCCTCTTTATCCGCATCGAGAATCGCCACCAGCGACACTTCCGGCATATCCAGCCCCTCACGCAGTAAGTTAATGCCCACCAGCACATCAAACTCGCCCAGACGTAAGTCGCGGATAATCTCCATACGCTCTACCGTGTCGATATCGGAGTGCAGATAACGCACCTTCTCACCATGCTCAGACAGATATTCGGTGAGGTCTTCCGCCATGCGTTTGGTCAGCACCGTCACCAGTACACGTTCGTTGATCGCCACGCGCTGACGGATTTCTGACAGCAGATCGTCAACCTGGGTACCGACCGGACGCACTTCGATGATCGGATCCAGCAGACCGGTAGGACGCACCACCTGATCGATCACTTCGTCGCCCGACTTTTCCAGCTCATATTTGCCCGGCGTCGCCGAAACATAGATGGTCTGCGGGGCCAGCGCCTCAAACTCTTCAAACTTCATCGGACGGTTATCTAGCGCCGACGGCAGGCGGAAGCCATACTCCACCAGCGTCTCTTTACGCGCCCGGTCGCCTTTATACATGCCGCCAATCTGCGGAATGGTCACGTGCGACTCATCCACCACCAGCAGGCCGTCGGCGGGCAGATAGTCAAACAGCGTCGGCGGCGCTTCGCCCGGTCCGCGTGCGGAGAGGTAGCGTGAGTAGTTCTCGATGCCGGAGCAGTAGCCCAGCTCACTCATCATCTCCAGGTCAAACTGGGTACGCTGGGTAATGCGTTGCTCTTCCAGCAGCTTATTGTTCTCCAGCAGCACCCGGCGGCGGTCCGCCAGCTCAACTTTGATATCTTCCATCGCCTGCAGAATACGCTCACGCGGCGTGACGTAATGCGTCTTGGGGTAGATGGTAAAGCGCGGCACGACCGAATCGATCTGGCCGGTCAGCGGGTCAAACAGCGACAGACGCTCAACCTCTTCGTCAAACAGCTCGACGCGCAGTGCAATATCGTCCGACTCCGCCGGGAAGATATCGATCACTTCGCCGCGCACCCGGAAGGTGCCGCGCTGGAAAGCCTGGTCGTTGCGGGTGTACTGCAGCTCTGACAGACGGCGCAGAATACTGCGCTGATCGATAATCATGCCGCGGGTCAGGTGGAGCATCATTTTCAGATAGAGATCGGGATCGCCCAGACCGTAGATAGCCGAAACCGACGCCACCACAATGACATCGCGCCGTTCCAGCAG
Source organism: Pantoea sp. Ft-CA_14 (assembly GCF_024520875.1). NCBI lineage: Bacteria > Pseudomonadati > Pseudomonadota > Gammaproteobacteria > Enterobacterales > Erwiniaceae > Pantoea > Pantoea sp. Ft-CA_14. The sequence continues at coordinate 146,365 of NZ_JALNPM010000006.1, forward strand.
CGCCTTGGTGGCCGACAGACGCATCTGTTCGATATGTTCGTTCACCGACGCATCCTTTTCGATAAAGGTGTCGGAGCTCGGCACATAGGCTTCAGGCTGATAGTAGTCGTAGTAAGAGACGAAAAACTCGACGGCGTTATCCGGGAAAAACTCTTTCATCTCGCCATAGAGCTGGGCGGCCAGCGTCTTGTTGGGTGCCAGCACCATGGTCGGACGGTTGAGGTCGGCAATCACGTTGGCGACGGTAAACGTTTTACCGGAGCCGGTTACGCCTAATAAGGTCTGATGGGCCAGTCCATCCTCCAGCCCCTCTTCCAGGCGACGTATCGCCTCAGGCTGGTCGCCCGAAGGTTTAAAGGCGGAGTTCAATTTAAAGGCTTTGCTCATGAATGCAGTTCCTGCTGGAGAAGTCGGCGGGCAGGCACTTATTTTACTCTGCTATGGTGATTTTGCCAGAAAATAATACTGGATATAAAAACAGTATTGGTGCAATGTTAACGCCAGCAGGATGGCACCTGATGTCCCTGCAGGCTGGCAGCATTATCGCTCAGCGTGTTGCGCAATGTTATCCCCAGGCAGGGATCTGATTTAACATTTGTCAATAGAGTGTCACAAAATTACAGTACGGTTACCTGACAGATAATTCTCAGGCTTGTTTTTTGATAAGCAACTGATTTTACTGAAATAAGGCTATGAGGCCAGATTCTCGTCATTATGTTACCAGGCCGCGTATTTCCTCGCTTCCAACTGGTTTTCATTACCTAATGCACAAGGTTATCCACAGGAATGGTGGATAAGTGATGGCAGCCCCGACGCCATCAGCTGTGTATAATTTTTCCCTGCCTTCTCACTACCGTGAAAATAATTTTTTTTGCGTTAAATTTCGCGTCGCCTGCTGACGGATTATTCTGCAATTTTAATCTGTCACCGGGCGCCGTACGCAAATTTGCACGCCTCATACTAAGATTCTTAATCGGACTTCCTGCCACGTTTCAGTACGTCTGCACCAGAAACAGCGCTCCAGGGCACTGCAAAAGTGCAGGTGCGTGGTCACCGTGGGGAATTGATAAGTTTTTCTCACCTTTCTTCCCTGACACGCGGCGCTCCGGCAGGAAACAGGGCCGTTTTTAGATCTGGCCTGGGAATTGCAGGAGTCAGTAGCGTCACCGCGCGGAACGCGCACTGTGCTGCAATGGCGAGGCTGCCATTGCTGATGACTTGTTTGCCAGACGACAGAGCGCGGAAGCAATCAGGCTAACGATCGGGAAGGAGAGTGTCAGATGCTGAGTTTACGTTCGGTAAATCAATTTTACGGTCAAAACCATATTCTGTGGGATGTGGACCTGGATCTGTCGCCTGGCACCTGCACCGGCATTCTGGGCCGTCCTGGCATGGGTAAAACCACGCTGGTGAACTGCATCATGGGCAGATTGCCGATTAACAGCGGCTCTATCTCCTGGAAAGAGGATGGCTCGCCGCCGGAAGATCTGCTGCTGCAACCGGCTGAACAGCGGGCGCAGATGGGGATTGGCTATGTGCCGCAGGGCCGGCATATTTTTACCCAGATGAGCGTGGAAGATAATCTGCTGATTGCCCTGCTGGCGGGTGCCAGCCAGCGCGACCGCCATCGCGCCATTCCCGAAATGGTGTTCGACCTCTTCCCGGCGCTCTACTCTCTGCGCCAGCAGCGCAGCGGCGATCTGCCGATCGATCAGCAGCAACAGCTGGCCCTGGCACGCGCGCTGGTGCTGCAGCCCAAACTGCTGATTCTGGATGAGCCGACCGACGGGATGTCGCCGTGGCTGGAAGAGGAGATGGGCAATCTGATCCGTCGGCTTAACCTCGACTACGGGCTGACCATCCTGCTGCTGGAGCAGCGCCTGTCGCTGATCCGTCGCGTGGCGGACTATTTCCTGCTGCTGCACCGCGGCCGCAATGTGGCGCAGGGCAGCATGGAACAGCTCGATGACCACACCGTCGATAAATGGCTGACGGTAGCCTGACACTCAGCGCCTGCCCCACTAGGCGTAAGTGTTGCAGGCAGGCTGGAGTCGGAGCGCGAGGAACTACCAGAGCGTGTGCACAGCGCGCAAGGATGGAGAGCACTGCCCGGATTCAGCACAACAAATAAAATAGCCAGGCCACGCGGTTACTCCGGCAGCGTCAGGTAGTGACCACAGGACGCCTGCTGCGCCGCATCGGTGAGAAACGGGATGGTGCCCAGACAGGGCGCAGGTAACCTGTTTTTCAGGCTGGTGAGATACTCCTGATAGCGTTTACCCGGGGGTTCGACGGTGTTGGCGATCCAGCCCACCAGCGGCAGGCCGCTTGCCCGCACCGCGTCAGCGGTGAGCATGGCGTGATTGATGCAGCCGAGCTTAATCCCCACCACCAGAATCACGGGCAGCTTTTCGCTGACCACCCAGTCCGCATAAGTGTGCGTCTCCGACAATGGGGTGTACCAGCCGCCCGCGCCCTCTACCAGAATCCAGTCAGCCAGCGGTTGCAGCGCCGCCAGACCCGCCGACAGCGCCAGATGGGTAATCGGCCTGCCCTCTTCGGCGCTGACGATGTGCGGCGATGTCGGCTCAAGAAACGCCAGTGGATTGACCTGCTGATAGGTTAACGGCACGCTGCTGTAGCGCTGCAGCGCCAGCGCATCGCTGTTACGGATGCCCTCTGGCGTCATCTCACAGCCTGAGGCAACCGGCTTATAGCCCGCACAGCGATAGCCCGCTGCGGCTGCCGCCTGTAGCAGCCCGCCGCTGGCCACGGTTTTACCGACCTCGGTGTCGGTGCCAGTGATAAACAGGCGTTTCATGATGCACTTACTCCATAGATTAAATGGTAACTCAGGCGATAGCCGTGCCGATCGCGCGGCCAGTGCGCCTCTAACTGGTTGAGCCGTTGTCGGGTTAATACCTGCCCGTCACGCCCCTGGTGCAGATGGGTCGCACCAATCCCCTTCAGTGAGCGCATGGCGCTGAGCGCATCGGGAAAATGCAGGGTCACTACCTCTGAGGTACAGCGCAGGTGCTCTGCGTGGCAGGCCGCCGCAATCTGCGGCTCGCTGAGAAAGCGATTGGCGTGAGGCAGCGCATCCAGATGGGACCAGGCTTCATGAACCTCCTGCAGCGAACCGTCGCCCAGAGTGGAAAACAGCAGCGTGCCATCGGGCCGCAGCACCCGCCGGAACTGACTCAGCGCGCCGGGCAGATCCTCGCTCCACTGCACCGCCAGGTTGCTCCACACCAGGTCAATCGTGTTATCCGCCAGCGGCAGCGCGTCGATATCACCGGCCAGATAGTGCTGCGCCGCGTCATTGTCCCGCGCCTGTTGCAGCATCTGCGGAGAGAGATCCAGTGCCGTTACCTGTTTGCCACGTTCGCGCCACAGTCTGCTGTACCAGCCGGTGCCGCAACCGGCATCCAGCAGCTGCAGACCGCTCTGTGCGGGCGCCAGTGCCAGCAGGGCATCGCCGCTGAGGCGTTGCAGCGCCGCATGGGCATCGTAATGGCTGGCCGCCCGGCCAAAGGCGCGTGCCACCGCCTGCTTGTCAACCCGCAGCGTCATGCAGCGCCTCCAGTAACCGGTCAATATCCTCGGGGCGATGAGCCGCGGTCAGGGTGATGCGCAGCCGGGCCGTCCCCGGCGGCACGGTCGGTGGCCGGATCGCGCTGACCCAGCAGCCCGCTTCAGCCAGCCGCTGAGAGAGCGCCATCGCATCACCATTTTCACCCACCAGCAGCGGCTGAATCGCGCTGCCGGAGTCCATCAGTTGCCACGGCAGCGAGGCCGCACCGCGCCGGAAATGCCCGATGTTCTGCTGCAGTTGCTGGCGCAGGGCATCGCCCTGCTGAACTTCACGCAGCGCCGCCTGCAGCGCGCTCGCCTGCGCCGCGGGCATCGCGGTGGAGTAGATCAGATGTCGGCTGAACTGCAGGAAATAGTCGGCGGTGGCTGCGTCGCACAGCAGCGCGGCACCGCTGACGCCAAAGGCTTTGCCAAAGGTGACCACCAGCAGTTCCGGTTTAACGTCCTGCTGCCAGCAGCTGCCGCGCCCCTGCTCACCCACCACGCCGATGCCGTGCGCATCATCCACCAGCAGCCAGCCCTCTGCCTGGCGCGTCTGTTGCGCCAGGGCGGCCAGCGGCGCACTGTCGCCATCCATGCTGAAAATACCTTCCGTCACCACCAGCGTTTCGCCCTCGCAGGGAGAGGCGAGCCGGGCTGCCAGGCTCTCCGGCGCGTTGTGATGGAAACGTCGTAGCTGTGCCGGACTATGGCTGGCGGCGTCGAGCAGCGAGGCGTGGCTGAGTTTATCGGCCAGGATGCGATCGTTTTTCTCGCCCAGCAGATGAATGACCGCCTGATTGGCCGCAAAGCCAGAGATAAACAGCAGCGCACGGTCGTAGCCGAGCCAGTCGGCCAGCTGCGCCTCAAGATCGGCGTGCTGACGGTGATAACCGGTGACATGCCCCGAGGCACCCGCACCTGCGCCCGCCTGCGCCGCGCCCTGTTGCCAGCCCGCAATCACCGCCGGATGCTGGGTTAAGCCGAGATAATCATTGCTGGAGAAGTGGAGATAGCTGCGGCCGCCGCTGTGCAGCGTGCGGGTGGATTGCTGATCGATCACCCGTCGCTGCCGCCAGCCATCGGCCGCCCGGCGCTGCGTCAGCGCCTGACGGATACGTTGCTGCCAGCCCATTACAGCGCCGCGTTGTAGAACTGTTCAGTGTCGGCATGGAATAGCTGCTCGCTGAGTTGCTGCTCCTGCTGCTGATCGCCGTGCTGAGTGTGAGTATGCTCCGGGTTAAGACCCAGTTTGCGGAACAGCACGCGGTCTTTGTCCTCTTCCGGATTCGGCGTGGTCAGCAGTTTGCAGCCGTAGAAAATCGAGTTCGCCCCGGCCATAAAGCACATCGCCTGGGTCTGCTCGCTCATCTGCTCACGGCCCGCTGAGAGGCGCACATGCGAGGTCGGCATCATGATGCGCGCCACCGCGATGGTGCGGATAAAATCGAACGGTTCCACATCATCGTTATCCGCCAACGGCGTGCCTTTGACCTTCACCAGCATATTGATCGGTACACTCTCCGGCGGCGTTGGCAGGTTGGCTAACTGCACCAGCAGACCGGCGCGGTCGTTAACGGTTTCGCCCAGGCCGACAATGCCACCCGAACAGACCTTAATGCCGGCGTCGCGCACTTTGCCCAGCGTATCCAGACGTTCCTGATAGCTGCGGGTGGTGATGATGGAGCCGTAGAATTCCGGTGAGGTGTCGAGGTTATGGTTGTAGAAATCGAGACCCGCGCCCGCCAGTCGCTGCGCCTGGTGCTCGCTGAGCGTGCCCAGCGTCATGCAGGTTTCCATTCCCATCGCCTTCACGCCTTCAACCATCTTCTCCAGATAGGGCATATCGCGCTCGTGCGGGTTTTTCCACGCGGCACCCATGCAGAAACGGGTTGAACCGGCGGCTTTGGCCTGACGCGCTGAGGTCAGCACCTCTTCCACTTCCATCAGCCGCTCCGACTCCAGGCCGGTCTTGTAGCGCGCGCTCTGCGGGCAGTATTTACAATCTTCCGGACAGGCACCGGTTTTAATCGACAGTAGGGTACTGACCTGCACCTGGCGCGGATCGAAGTGCTGCCGATGCACCTGCTGCGCTTTAAACATCAGTTCAAGAAAAGGTTGATCAAACAGCGCTTGCGCCTGTGCAATTGTCCAGCGTTGAGCCATTACTTACTCCAAAAAGGGTGTCATCCCGACGAAAAGCAGGGTTATACTTGTAAACTATATTTTTTTATTTTGGTTTACAACTCCGATGACTATCCCCGTTTTCTCCTCAGACGATGCCCGCTTTGACCGCCAGCATATCTGGCATCCCTACACCTCGATGCAGGATCCGCTGCCCTGCTACCCGGTGGTCGCCGCACAGGGTTTTCAGCTGAAACTGGCCGATGGCCGTGAGCTGGTGGATGGGATGTCCTCGTGGTGGGCGGCGATCCACGGTTACAACCATCCGCGCCTGAATCGGGCGCTGACAGAGCAGGTCACCCAGATGTCGCACGTGATGTTTGGCGGCATTACCCATCCGGCGGCGGTGGCGCTCTGCCGTCAGCTGGTGGCGATGACGCCTGAGGCGCTGGAGTGCGTCTTCCTGGCCGATTCAGGCTCGGTGGCGGTGGAAGTGTCGATGAAGATGGCGCTGCAGTACTGGCTGGGGCGTGGCGAGACGCGTCAGCAGTTCCTGACGCTGAAACGCGGCTATCACGGCGATACCTTTGCAGCGATGTCGGTGTGCGACCCCGAGAACTCGATGCACAGCCTGTGGCGCGGCTATCTGCCCGAGCATCACTTTGCGGCGGCCCCTGCCTGCGGCTTTGATGATGAATGGCACCAGCCTGATTTCGATGATTTCGCCAGGCTGATAGAACAGCATCACCGGCAACTGGCAGCCGTCATTCTGGAGCCGATTGTGCAGGGTGCGGGCGGCATGCGTTTCTACCATCCGCGCTATCTGCAGCAGGTACGGGAAGCCTGTGATCGCTATGGCGTGCTTTTGATTGCGGATGAGATCGCCACCGGCTTTGGCCGTACCGGCAAACTCTTTGCCTGCGAGCATGCGGGCATTACCCCGGATATTCTCTGCGTCGGCAAAGCGCTGACCGGTGGCATGATGACGCTGGCGGCGACCCTGACCAGCCGCGAGGTCGCGGACACCATCAGCCGCAGCGCGGCGGGCTGCTTTATGCATGGCCCGACCTTTATGGGCAATCCGCTGGCCTGCGCGGTCGCGGCGGAGAGCCTGACCATGCTGGCGGAAGGTCACTGGCAGCGCCAGGTGGCGGCGATCGAACAGCAGTTACGGGCTGAGCTGCTGCCGCTGCGCAGTTCACCGCAGGTGGCCGATGTGCGCGTGCTGGGCGCGATTGGCGTAGTGGAAACCCATCAGGCGGTTAATATGGCGGCGCTGCAGCAGTTCTTTGTTGAACAGGGCGTCTGGATCCGGCCTTTTGGCCGGCTGATCTACCTGATGCCACCCTACATCATCACGCCGCAGGCGCTGAGCAGGCTGGTGCAGGCGATTGGCGGCGCGCTGGAGCATTCTCAACATTTTGCCGCCTGAAGCGGGCTGACCGCTGGCACTGACGGCACTTTTGGTTATGATGACAGGCTATTCATCGACAATTAAGGAGATGTGATGCGCGTTTTTAGTCAGGATTTTAATGACGGCGAGAAGATGCCTGAAAAACATGTTTTCAACGGCATGGGTTATCAGGGCGAGAACATCTCTCCCCATCTTGCCTGGGAAGCGGCACCAGAGGGTACCAAAAGTTTTGTGGTGACCTGCTACGATCCTGATGCCCCGACCGGTTCCGGCTGGTGGCACTGGGTGGTGGCGAATATTCCGGCCAGCACGACGTCACTGCCGCAGGGTGCCGGTTCCGGCAAAGCGTCACTGCCAGCAGGCGCAATCCAGACCCGTACCGATTTCGGTCAGGCGGGTTACGGTGGCGCGGCGCCGCCACAGGGCGAAACCCATCGCTACATTTTCACCGTGCATGCGCTGGATGTGGAGACGATTGAAGTAGATGAAGGCGCCAGTGGCGCAATGGTCGGCTTTAATGTGCATTTCCACGCACTGGCGAGCGCCTCGCTGACCGTGAATTATCAGTAATTCAGCACGCCAGACTACTGGCAAACCCAAGGCTGGGTGACCTGGCAGCAACGTATTAGCTCAAAACGCAGGGAACGGCGTCAGAAGAGGAAAGCGTCCCACGCCCAGGGACAAAAACGCCGGGAGCGTTTTTGAACAACGCAAAGCGTTGGCCCGGCTACGGGCGCACCTCAGGGATGAGGTGCGTAATCGCGTGGGCCGAGCGTGCCATGGATGGCGGTTTTTGCGTCTTTCCGATCTGACGCCATTCCCTGTGTCTGCTCGATCTCACAGCTGGGCTGCGGCAGACTTCGTCAACTATCTCATACCTCTCCCTGACAGGAGAGGCGTTTTTCGTAGCGGGTTACGCCTGTAACTGATGAATCACAACCCACATCGGGCCCTGCCCCACCGCATAACGTCCCAGCGGCTTTAGCAGCCCTTTCGGTTCGGTAATCGCATAAACTTCGATGTGATGAGATTTCTGTCCCGCCGCTACCAGATAGCGTCCGCTGTGATCGATATTAAATCCGCGCGGCTGCGTTTCCGTCGGCTGGAACCCTTCCAGTGTCAGCTCATCGCCCAGGTCGCTGACGCTGAAGACTGCCAGCGTGCTGCTGGTGCGATCGCAGGCATAGAGGAAACGGCCATCCGGCGTCAGATGAATATCGGCTGCCCAGCGCGTACCGCTGAAGTCAGGCGGCATCATATCCAGCGTCTGAACGCTTTCTGCTTCGCCTTCGCCCGTATTTAATGCCCACACCTCAACCGTGCTGTCGAGCTCATTCACGCAGTAAGCATACTGGCCGCCCGGATGGAACTGCATATGACGCGGGCCAGCGCCTTCTACCGTCGTGACCTGCGTCTGTTTACGCGGCGTCAGCTGACCATCTTCGCCCAGCGTAAACAGACAGATACGATCCTGCTTCAGAGCCGGCACGTAGAGCGTCTTGTTGTCATTATCGATGTTGGCCGAGTGACAACCATCCAGTCCGCTGATCACCTGCAGCGGGGCCTGCGGAATGCCGTCATCGCCAATCGGGCTGACGCTGACGCAGGCATCATTGTAGGAGCCGCAGAACAGGAATCTGCCCTGGCGATCGGTGGAAATGTGAGTCGGACTGCCGGGCAACGGCGCCTGACCCGCTTCGGTCAGCGTGCCATCGGCGGCAATGCGAAACGCCAGCACGCGGAAATTGGGACGCACACCGACATAGAGAAAATCGCGGTTCGGACTCACCACCATCGGCTGAACCTGGCCGGCGACATCGGTCACCTGAAGCAACGTCAGCCCGCCCTCATCATTCATCTGCCAGACGTGGATCTGCTGGCTCTCGGGACTGGCGGTGTAGACAACTTGTTTCATGCATTCTCCTTTTTTGCTGCCTGATCATGATCTGTGAATCACTGTAGCCTGTTTTATTGCCCTGCGCTGGGATCATTTGTGCCCTGTTTTTTGTCTCCGGACCGTGGTGAGGTGTAGACTTCAGCCCCTGCAAACCAGGAAAAACGAGAGGATTAATGAGCTACCGTGTAATTGCCCTCGACCTCGACGGCACGCTGCTGACCCCAGCCAAAACGATTCTGCCGCAGTCAATCGAAGCGCTAAATCAGGCACGCCAGGCGGGCGTTCATGTCGCTATCGTGACCGGACGCCATCACTGCGCTATCCACCCTTTTTATCAGGCGTTACAGCTGGATACACCCGCAATCTGCTGTAATGGCACCTATTTGTATGATTACCAGGCGAAAAAGGTGCTGGCGTCCGATCCCCTCGACCCGCAGCTGGCGTTGCAGGTGATTGAGATGCTGAATCAGCAACAAATTCACGGGTTGCTCTACGTGGATGATGCGATGCTCTATCAGACCCTGACCGGCCACGTGATGCGCACCCTGAAGTGGGCCGAATCGCTGCCGGCCCACCAGCGTCCACTGTTCCGCCAGGTGCCCGACCTGGCCCAGGCGGCACGCGACGCCGGTTCGATCTGGAAGTTTGCCCTGTCGCACAACAACATCCCGGAACTGCAGCAGTTCGCCACCAGGGTGGAAGCGGAACTGGGGCTGGCCTGCGAATGGTCGTGGCACGATCAGGTCGATATCGCCAAAGGCGGCAACAGCAAAGGCAAACGACTGGCGCAGTGGGTTGAATCACTGGGGCTGAGTATGTCCGATGTGATCGCGTTCGGTGATAACTATAACGATCTCAGCATGCTGGAAACGGCCGGACTGGGCGTGGCGATGGGTAATGCCGATGAGGCGATCAAAGCGCGGGCGAAAATGGTGATCGGCACCAACCTTGAAACCGGTATTGCCGATACCCTCTATCAGTACGTGTTGTAATCAGGGCGTCACCGAGACGCTTTTGATCTGGGCATAAAGCCACTGATCCGGCCGGATGCCCAGCTCATCCCGCGCCCACGGCGTAATGCGCGCCCAGAGTTCGCTGATGCCGATGCGCAGCTTCACCTCAACCTGGTCCCCGACCTCCAGCAATTCCACCACCTGTGCCGGTAAAATGTTGCGGATGGAGCTGTGTTGCGGCGGTTGCAGCGCCAGCGAGACATCGGCCGAGGCAATGCGAATACGCAGCGGGGTTTTAACCGGCTGATTCACCCGGCTGACCCAGATGTGCTGATCGCCCAGCGACAGCGCGGTCATCGGATAGTCGGGATGCTGTTCCAGCACCTGCACCCGCAGCACGCTGGTCAGTTCACTCACCGGCAGCCAGGGCCGCATCGCGCTGCTGCTCCAGACCCGCTCCAGCGGACCAAAGGCTTTGACCTTGCCCGCATCCAGCACCAGCACGTTATCAGCCAGCTGCAGGATCTCCTCCAGACTGTGCGAAACGTAGAGCATCGGAATATCAACCTGCTTCGCCAGCTTTTGCAGATAGGGCATCAGTTCACGTTTGCGTGGCAGATCCAGAGACGCCAGCGGCTCATCCAGCAGCAGCATATCCGGTGCGGTCAGCAGCGCACGGCCAATCGCGACCCGCTGCTTTTCCCCGCCCGACAGCGACAGCGGAAAGCGCGGCAGCAGCGCCTCCAGACCCAGCAGAGAGACCAGACTGTCGAACTGCGCTTTCATCTTAGGTGCCATACCATATTGCAGGTTGCCACGGACCCGATAGTGCGGGAACAGCCGCGCATCCTGGAACACATAACCGATACGCCGTTTTTCCGGCGGCAGCGCAATCTTCTGCTCCGCATCAAACAGCAGACGATCGTGCAGCTGGATCCGTCCTCTCTGCGGCTGAGTCAGCCCGCTGATCGCGTTGATCAGGGAGGTTTTTCCGGCGCCTGACACGCCGAAAATAGCGGTGATCCCTTTGGCCGGGATCTGCAGGTCGACCTCCAGCACGTGATCGCCCTGCTGCTGCATAATGTTGAGTGATAGCATCAGTTTCCCATCCGCTTACGGCCTGCACGTGCCAGCCATTCCGACGCCAGCAGTGACGCCAGGGCCAGCACGATCGCGATGACGCAGAGCCGTGCCGCCGCCCCTTCCGCACCCGGTGTCTCTATCAGGGTAAACATCGCCAGCGGCAGCGTGCGCGTCTCGCCGGGAATATTGGAAACAAAGGTGATGGTGGCGCCGAACTCGCCCAGCGATCGGGCAAACGCCAGCACCGTTCCAACGATGACGCCCGGCAACGTCAGCGGGAGTGTAATGGTGAAAAAGACCCGCCAGCGTCCGGCGCCCAGCGTGCGCGCCGCCTGCTCCAGCCGGCAATCCACCGCCTCCAGCGCCAGCCGGATGGCGCGCACCATCAACGGAAAGGCGATCACGGCAGAGGCCAGTGCGGCACCGCGCCAGCTGAAAGCAAAGCTGAAGCCGAACCAGTCATAAAGCTTTTCGCCTATGATGCCGCGCCGCCCAAGGCTAATCAGCAGCAGATAACCCACCACCACCGGCGGCAGCACCAGCGGCAGGTGGATCAGGCTGTCGAGCAGCGCTTTACCAGGAAAACGGCAGCGCACCAGAATCCAGGCCATCAGGATGCCAAACGGCAGACTGCCAATCACGGCTATGCCAGAGACTTTAAGGCTAAGCAGTACCGCCTGCCATTCGGGATCGCTGAGTATCATTTCGTCGGTGTGAATCCGTAATGTTTAAAGATAGCCGCGGCCTGAGGCCCTTTCAGATAATCATAAAACGCTTTAACGGCAGCGTTGTCGTGATCGTTCACGATCGCCATCGGATATTCTACGGGTTTATGGCTGGTTGCCGGAAAATGCCCGACGACCTGCACTTTGTCGCTGGCGACCGCGTCGGACCCGTAGACAATGCCATAGGGCGTTTCATTACGCTCGACCAGCGCCAGTGCTGCCCGCACATTATTGGCTGGCGCTAACGAAGGCGCAACGCCTTCCCAGGCACCCAGCTTTTGCAGCGCCTCTTTGGCGTAGATGCCCGCAGGAACGTGGTCCGGATCGCCGACTGCCAGACGCTCACCGTGCAGCAAGGTTTTCCAGTCAGTCTGCGGGTCCAGCGTCACCGCTTTCGCGGCGGCACTGCGTGGCGCAATCAATACCAGATCGTTGCCCAGCAGGGTATAGCGGCTGCTGGTAATCACACTTTTTTTCGCCACCGCATCATCCATCCACTGCTGATCGGCAGAGATAAAGAGATCGGCAGGAGCACCCTGTTCAATCTGGCGCGCCAGCGTTGAAGAGGAGGCAAACGAAGAGACCACCGTCACCCCCTTTTCCTGCTTGTAACGGCTGGCAATATCCTGCATCGCGTTGGTCAGTGAAGCCGCGGCAAACACAGTGATGTTGTCGGCGGCCACAGCCTGCCCGGCCAGCGAAACGGTGATCAGGGCCGCGACGCCCCAGCGATAGTGTTTAAATGACATGATTTTCTCCGGCTATTCGTTGTGTAGCGGATAATATAGCGCAATGTCAGTGAGGTTCAGTAAATTATCGGCAGGGGGAACAAAAGGTTAAATCAGGAGAGATAAAAACGACCACGCCCGCGCAGATGGCGGGCGTGGCAGCAATTAATTGTGCGAACGGGCTGAGGATTTTTCGCGATGACCAATTTTAGAGATGACGTTAAACACTTCACCCAGGCCATAAATCATGCCCAGCATCAGCGCCATCACGACAGGCACCATCAGTATGGCAACGGCGAGGCTTTTAAGTAATTCCAGCATGGAGAGTCTCACTCTGCTAACAAAAAAGAGATTGTAACGGGTCAGCAAAATTTTGCGCAGCCCTTTTCGTGCTTTTACTTTGGTCACAAAACGCCGCTATCATCGGCCTTCGCCTTAACCCTTTGCCGGAGCTGTCATGGAAGCCGAACTGTCCCTTCATATCCGTTTACAACAGAAACTGTTTGCCGATCCGCGACGTATTGAGCTGCTGAAACGCGTACAGCAGACCGGGTCGATCAGTCAGGGGGCGAAGCTGGCCGGTATCAGCTACAAAAGTGCCTGGGATGCGATTAATGAGATGAACCAGATGGCGGATGAAACGCTGGTGGAGCGGGCCACCGGCGGTAAAGGCGGCGGTGGCGCAACGCTGACCCGCTACGGTGAACGCCTGATTCAGCTGTTCCAGCTGATGGAGCAGATCCAGCAGAAAGCCTTTGATGCGCTGCAGCAGGATACGTTACCGCTCGACAGTCTGCTGGCGGCCATCGCCCGTTTCTCTCTGCAGACCAGCGCCCGTAACCAGCTGTTTGGCACCGTTGTCAGTAACGATGCGCAGCAGGTGGTCCAGCATCTGCTGATTCAACTGGCCGATGGCGTCACGCTGCTTAATGTGGCGCTGACCCAGCGCAGCGCCGATCGCCTGCAACTGGCCGCGGGTAAAGAGGTGCTGGTGCTGATCAAGGCGCCGTGGATCCGCATCAGTCGTGACGCCGCACAGGATGACAATCAGCTGGCAGCGACGGTCAGTGCCATCGAACCCGGCGAGCAGATGAGTGAAGTGCTGATGAAGCTCGCCAGCGGCGAAACCCTGTGCGCGACCCTGAGCAACGATCAGCTGCAGCAACTCAGGCTGCAGCCCGGCGACGCCGTGATCGCCAGTTTCAATGCGGAACACGCCATCGTCGCCACCCTGCTCTAGCGGTTGATTTGACTTCATTACGGGCAATGGTTACAACTCAGTGACACGATGCAAAAAATGGAACAGATCATGGCTTCATTGCACATTTCGCAAGGCACGTTTCGTCTTAGCGATACCCGGATACTGAGCCTGAATCAGGTGGAACTGCAGCGCGGCGAAAGCTGGGCGTTTGTCGGAGCCAACGGCAGCGGCAAATCATCACTGGCGCGCGCACTCTCTGGAGAACTTCCGCCGCTGGCCGGTTCAGTCAGCAGCGATTTCAGACGGCCGGTCCGGCTGTCGCTGGAGCAGCTACAAATCCTGGTGGCGCAGGAGTGGCAGCGCAACAACACCGATATGCTCAGCGAAGGTGAAGAGGATACCGGGCTGACCGTGGCAGAGGTGATTCAGGCGGAGGTGCAGCAGCCCGAGCGCTGCGAGCAGCTGGCACAGCAGTTCGGCATCGAAGCGCTGCTTTCACGCCGCTTCAAATATCTCTCTACCGGCGAAACCCGCAAAACCCTGCTCTGTCAGGCATTGATGAACCAGCCCGATTTGCTGATTCTGGATGAGCCGTTTGACGGGCTGGATGTGGCGTCGCGCGCCAGCCTGACCGACACGCTGCGCGGCCTGCAGCAACCGACATTTACCCTGGTGCTGGTGCTCAATCGCTTTGACGATATTCCCGATTTCATTCAGCAGGTTGGCGTGCTGGCGGAGTGCACCCTCACCCACAGCGGGCCACGCCAGGCCATTTTAGCAGAAGCGCTGGTGGCGCAGCTGGCACACAGTGAACAGCTGATGGGAATGGCGTTACCTGAGGCGGATGCGCCGGATCAGCTGCCATCGCTGGCGGATGATGCGCCGCGCGTTATCCTGCGCAACGGCACCGTCTCATACAACGATCAGCCGGTAATTCAGGGGCTGAACTGGCAGGTCAACGCCGGCGAACACTGGCAGATTACTGGCCCGAACGGCGCAGGGAAATCGACCCTGCTCAGCCTGGTGACCGGCGATCATCCTCAGGGCTACAGCAATGATTTAACCCTGTTTGGCCGCCGTCGCGGCAGTGGTGAAACCATCTGGAATATCAAGCAGCATATTGGCTATGTCAGCAGCAGCCTGCATCTCGATTACCGCGTCAGCACCAATGTGCGCACGGTGATCCTGTCGGGCTTCTTCGACTCTATTGGTCTCTATCAGGCGGCTTCTGACCGGCAAAAAGCGCTGGCACAGCAGTGGCTGGCACTGCTGGGGATGGATAACGGACAGGCCGATGCGCCGTTCCACTCGCTCTCATGGGGACAGCAGCGGCTGGTGCTGATTGCCCGCGCGCTGGTTAAGCATCCGACGCTGCTGATACTGGATGAGCCACTACAGGGGCTCGACCCGATTAACCGCCAGCTGGTGCGGCGCTTTGTCGATGTGCTGATTGGCGAGGGACGGACTCAGCTGCTGTTTGTTTCGCATCACGCGGAAGATGCGCCCGCCTGCATTACACATCGCCTGAGCTTTATCGCCCATGACGGCGGCTATCACTATCAGCAGGAAACCCTGCACTAAGGCTCTTGTAACGCGTCACCCCACGCCGCTGCTGCGGCGTTTTAAAGCGCTCTTGTGTAAGCGCTACCATTCTACATCACCTTTCACGCCATATATCCGCACACAATGCCACGAAATAAGAATATTCAGCTTGTGTAAACGATACCATTTATCCAGACTTGATCACGCTTTCGGGCGCGCTGATGTGCTACTTTTTACCGATGCCTCTTTGGCTTTTGACGCTTACCAGGATCTAACATGGAAAAATTCAACCCGGTCGATCACCCGCATCGCCGTTACAATCCACTGATTGATCAATGGATTTTAGTTTCACCTCATCGGGCCAAACGTCCGTGGCAAGGCGCGCAGGAAACCCCGGCGGTCAATACGTTACCGGCGCACGATCCGGACTGCTTCCTGTGTGCCGGAAACACCCGCATCACCGGCGACAAAAACCCGGACTATGCGGGCACCTACGTCTTTACCAATGACTTTGCTGCGCTGATGACCGACACGCCAGACGCGCCTGAGAGCGACGATATCCTGATGCGTTGTGAAAGCGCTCGCGGCACCAGTCGGGTCATCTGCTTCTCGCCCGATCACAGCAAAACCCTGCCGGAGATGTCGCTGAACGCGCTGGAAGAGGTGGTGCGTACCTGGCAGGCAGAGACCGCCGATCTGGGTCAGCACTATCCCTGGGTGCAGGTGTTTGAGAACAAAGGCGCGGCGATGGGCTGCTCCAACCCGCATCCCCATGGTCAGATCTGGGCCAACAGCTTCCTGCCGAATGAAGCGCAGCGTGAAGATGATCATCAGCGCGACTATTTCGCTAAACATGGCTCGCCGATGCTGGTCGATTATCTGGCACGTGAACAGCAGGATGGCAGCCGCACCGTGGTGGAAACCGATCACTGGCTGGCGGTGGTGCCGTGGTGGGCCGCCTGGCCGTTTGAAACCCTGCTGCTGCCGAAAGCGCACGTCAAACGAATTACCGACCTCAATGAGGCGCAGCGTACTGACCTGGCGCTGGCGCTTAAGCTGCTGACCAGCCGCTACGACAACCTGTTCCAGTGCTCATTCCCCTACTCCATGGGCTGGCATGGCGCGCCGTTTAACGACGAAGCCAACGATCACTGGCAGTTGCATGCTCACTTCTATCCGCCGCTGCTGCGCTCAGCAACGGTGCGTAAATTTATGGTTGGCTATGAAATGCTGGCCGAAACCCAACGCGATTTAACGGCGGAACAGGCGGCGGAACGTCTGCGTTCTGTCAGCGACGTTCACTTCCGTGAGGCACAACAATGAGCTTAAAAACCATCACGCAGCAGCTTTTCTCTGACACCTTCGGTTACGCCGCTACGCATACCATTCAGGCACCGGGCCGCGTTAACCTGATTGGCGAGCATACCGACTATAACGACGGCTTCGTGCTGCCGTGCGCCATCGATTACCAGACGGTGATTGCCTGTGCCCGCCGTGACGATCGCCAGATTCGGGTGGTCGCTGCGGATTATGAAAATGCGCAGGACACATTCTCTCTCGATGAAGAGATCGTCAGCCTGCAGGAACCGATGTGGGCCAACTATGTGCGGGGCGTGGTGAAACATCTGCAGCAGCGACATGCCGATTTCGGCGGTATCGATATGGTGATCAGCGGCAACGTGCCTCAGGGCGCGGGCCTCAGCTCATCTGCGTCGCTGGAAGTGGCGGTCGGCACCGTGGTGCAGCAGCTCTATAATCTGCCGCTGGATGGCGCCGCCATTGCCGTGAATGGTCAGGAAGCGGAAAACCAGTTCGTCGGCTGTAACTGCGGCATCATGGACCAGCTGATCTCAGCGCTGGGCCGGAAAGATCACTCCATGCTGCTCGACTGCCGCACGCTGGGCACGCGTCCGGTGTCGATGCCGGAAGATATCGCGGTGGTGATCATCAACTCCAACTTCCGTCGTACTCTGGTCGGCAGCGAATACAACACGCGTCGTGAGCAGTGTGAAGCGGGCGCACGTTTCTTCAATAAGAAGGCGCTGCGTGACGTTGAACTGGCCGAGTTTGAAGCGGCGCAGGCGCAGCTCGACCCGCAGGTGGCAAAACGCGTGCGTCACGTCCTGACCGAGAACGCCCGCACCCTGGAAGCAGCCGATGCGCTGACGCAGGGCGACCTGACCCGTATGGGCCAGCTGATGGCCGAATCTCACGCCTCGATGCGTGACGACTTCGAGATCACCGTGCCACCGATCGATACCCTGGTAGAGATCGTGAAAGCGCAGATCGGTGAGCGCGGCGGCGTGCGTATGACCGGCGGCGGCTTTGGTGGCTGTATCGTCGCGCTGATGCCACTGGATCTGGTCGATCAGGTCAAAGCCGCCGTAGCGGAGCAGTATGAAGCAGCAACCGGCATCAAAGAGACCTTCTACGTCTGCAAAGCCTCTGAAGGAGCTGGCCAATGCTGAACGACGTCAACTCCCATGCGCCCGACGGTCAGCCGTGGCGCATAACGGTGCTGCGCAATGCCAACGGCATGCTGGCCACCTTTATGGACTGGGGCGCAACCTGGCTCTCCGCCCGCGTGCCGATGCAGGATGGCACGGTGCGTGAAGCGCTGCTCGGCTGCGCCACGCCCTCTGACTATCTGCATCAGGATGCCTATCTGGGCGCGACGGTCGGCCGCTACGCTAACCGCATCGCCGGGGCAAAACTGAATAAACTGAACCGCCAGCTGGTGCCGAACCAGGGCGCACATCAGCTGCATGGCGGACCGGAAGGCTTTGATAAGCGCCGCTGGCAGATTGTCAGCCAGTCTGACAGCGAGGTGCACTACCGCATTGATTCGCCTGATGGCGATCAGGGCTATCCCGGCAATCTGATTGCCGATCTGCGCTATCAGCTGGATGACCAGAACTGCCTGAGCATTAGCTATGAAGCGCGCTGCGATCAGCCCTGCCCGGTCAATCTGACTAACCACGCCTACTTTAACCTTGATGCGCATCATGGCGACGCCCGCCAGCATCGCTTACAACTGCACGCCGACCATTATCTGCCGGTCGACAGCGAAGGCATCCCGAATGCGCCGCTGAAAGAAGTTGTCGGAACCAGTTTTGATTTCCGCGAGGCCAAAGTCGTGGCACAGGAGTTTCTGGCAGACGACGACCAGCGAGCGGTGAAGGGCTATGACCATGCGTTTCTGCTCAACAGCGCAGGCGACGACACTCAGCCTGCGGCAGAACTCTGGTCGGAAGATGGCAGACTGCAGCTCAGCGTGACCACTTCGGCACCGGCGTTGCAGTTCTACTCCGGCAACTACCTGGCGGGCACCCGTGCCCGTGAGCAGGCGAGCTATACTGCTTTTCAGGGTATTGCGCTGGAGAGCGAATTTTTACCGGATTCGCCTAATCATGCTGAATGGCCTCAGCCTGATTGCTGGCTGCAGCCGGGAGATCGCTGGGAATCCGTGACGCGTTATCGCTTCACGCCACGCTGAGCCTCCGGCTGAAAAACGCGCAGTGCGTCACACACAGGCTTACGCGCTGCCCGCTTTTCCGTTATGGTATGGCGCAATCAGCTCGCGTGTCAGGCGGGCAGCAGCAGGTTTCCAATCTCACAGAAACATCACAGTATTAAGGAGTTAAGCTATGGCTGTAACTAAGCTGGTTCTGGTGCGACACGGCGAAAGCCAGTGGAACAACGAAAACCGCTTTACCGGTTGGTATGATGTTGACCTTTCTGAGAAAGGTCGTGGCGAAGCCAAATCAGCAGGTCAGCTGCTGAAAAAAGAGGGCTTTGTTTTCGATTTCGCTTACACCTCAGTACTGAAGCGTGCCATTCACACGCTGTGGAATGTGCTGGATGAGCTGGATCAGGCCTGGCTGCCGGTTGAGAAAACCTGGCGTCTGAACGAGCGTCACTACGGTGCGCTGCAGGGTCTGGATAAAGCGGAAACCGCTGCCAAATATGGTGATGAGCAGGTTAAGCAGTGGCGTCGCGGCTTTGCCGTTACTCCGCCAGAGCTGGATCGTTCAGATGAGCGCTTCCCGGGCCATGATCCGCGTTACGCGAAACTGACCCCAGAGCAGCTGCCAACCACCGAAAGCCTGGCGCTGACTATTGACCGCGTTATCCCTTACTGGAACGAAACCATTCTGCCGCGCATCAAAAGCGGTGAGAAAGTGATCATTGCCGCACACGGCAACTCACTGCGTGCGCTGGTGAAATATCTGGATAACCTGAGCGAAGATGAAATCCTCGAACTGAACATCCCTACCGGCGTACCGCTGGTTTATGAGTTCGATGAAAACTTCAAACCGTTGAAACGCTACTACCTGGGCGACCAGGACGAGATTGCCGCGAAAGCCGCAGCCGTTGCGAATCAGGGTAAAGCGAAGTAATTTCTCGCTGAAATGCAAAAAGGCCAGACGAAAGTCTGGCCTTTTTTTATTGGGCTGCGCGCACGAACGCTGCGCACTGTGTTCGTTGTCAGAATAAAGAGATCAATGAGCCAGGCAACAACTGATTGGCTCAAAGCGCAGGGAATACGGTCAGAGGCACAATCCTCAACGCGAACCGGGTCAGACCTTGTCAGTTATCCCACTCAGCCGCGGCGCTGTTTAACCGCTGCCGCCAGCTGACGCAGCACCTTGTCGGTATCTTCCCAGCCGATACAGGCGTCGGTGACGCTTTTGCCATAGACCAGCGGCTCGCCGCTCTCCAGACTCTGGTTGCCTTCCACCAGATGACTCTCGATCATCACACCGACAATCGCCTGCTCACCATTAATCAGCTGCTGTGAGACATCGTCTGCCACAACCATCTGACGCTGGAACTGCTTGCTGCTGTTGGCGTGGCTGAAATCGATCATCACCTGCTGTGGCAGACCCGCTTTTGCCAGGCCCTCTTTGACCTCTGCAACATGCTGCGCACTGTAGTTCGGCTCTTTGCCGCCGCGCAGAATGATATGGCAGTCACCATTGCCGCTGGTTTCCACAATGGCGGAGTGACCATATTTCGTCACAGACAGGAAACAGTGCGGCGATCCCGCCGCGTTAATGGCATCGATCGCCACCTTAATGGTGCCATCGGTGCCGTTTTTGAAGCCGACCGGACAGGAGAGACCGGACGCCAGCTCACGGTGAACCTGGGATTCCGTGGTGCGCGCGCCAATCGCGCCCCAGCTCATCAGGTCAGCCACATATTGCGGGGTAATCATATCCAGAAACTCGCCCGCCGCCGGTAAGCCGCTGTCGTTAATATCCAGCAGCAGTTTACGCGCCAGACGCAGACCGTCGTTGAGCTGGTAGCTGTTATCCATGTAGGGATCGTTGATCAGCCCTTTCCAGCCCACCGTGGTGCGCGGCTTTTCAAAATAGACCCGCATCACCACTTCCAGCTCGCCTTTCAGCTCATCACGCAGCGCCAGCAGGCGGTCGGCATACTCTTTTGCCGCTTCAGTGTCATGAATTGAGCAGGGGCCGATCACCACCAGCAGGCGATCGTCCTTGCCCTGCAGGATCTGATGAATCGCCTGACGGGCCTGTGAAACGGTCTGTGCAGCACGATCGGTCGCCGGGAATTTTTCGAGCAGCGCAACCGGAGGTAACAGCTCTTTAATCTCTTTGATGCGTAAGTCATCGTTCTGGTAATTCATACTGATTCCATATTATTTCTGGCCCGGCGCCCGCCGGACACAACCTGCCCAATGTAGCCCGAAGCGCCTGGGGTGTAAATTCCCGCTGCGGGTTAAATGTGCGGGTGATATTTGCATTAATCAGGTTAGCGACTAGACTTTTTAATTGTAAGCACTGAGGAACGTCCCGCTTACAAAATTAAATCACCCTGTTTAAGCCAACCGGCGAATTATATTTCGTCAGGGATTTTCTTACCCGAAATTGCACCTCTGGGCTTAAAGCATCTTCATTTATTAACGGGAGCATAATGATGAAAAAGTTTGCCTTACTCTTTTTGACAGCAGCAATGACACTGAGCAGCGGTGCGGTACTGGCTGCAGACAGCAGCAGCAATAACGGTACATCGAATCAGGCAGCCAGTGCAGGTGCAGCAGCGGGCGGAGCGAAAGAGAATCTGCCGCCAAATAATGTCGATAACAGCAAAATTAATAACACTGGCAACGATACCAATCCTGCAACGTCCGGCAGCACCACCAGCCATGGTAATATGTCTGCTAACGAAATGGACCAGAACGCCCAGTGTAAAGATGGTAAATGTCCGAACATCAATAAAAAAGTTCAGACTAAAGTGGGCGGCGGTGACGTAGATACTAAAACCGACGGTACCACCCAGTAATTCTGTTTAGCCAGGAGAGCTGACGTTCTCCTGGTTTTTCTCCCCTCTGTCCCACTCTTCCGCTATGCTAATCCTGTGAATTTTACAGGAAATCCTTCATGGCCGTTTTGCTTCTGATTGACGATCATCCGCTGGTTGAAGTGGCACTTGAAGCCGCTCTGAGCCAGTCGCCTATTCCGGTTCAGCTCCTCTCTGCCAGCAGTGAAAAAGCCGCCCGTCCCCTGCTTCAGCAGCCACTGGACATCATCGTGCTGGATATTGGCCTGCCGGATAGCGATGGGCTGGAGTTCCTGCGTCGCCTGAAGATCCATCGCCCCGACTGTCCGGTATTGATCTACTCTGCTCAGCAGACCCGCCACTATGTGCGTCGTGCCCAGGCGCTGGGTGCCGCCGGTTATGTGGTGAAGAGCCAGCGCATGGCGCAACTGCTTAGCGCTATCCTGGCGGTGCTGGGCGGTCAGACGGCGTTTCCGGTGATGGATGATGAGCCGGAACTCCCGCTGACCCAGAAAGAGCGTCAGATTCTGGCGCTGCTGGCCAGCGGCCTGTCCAATCTGCAAATCGCCGCCCAGTTGCACATCAGTAATAAAACGGTCAGCACCCATAAAAAGAACATTCTGGAAAAAACCGGCGCCCGTTCGGTGGTGGAACTGGCTGACCTGTGGAAGGCGCAGCAGTGAGAACTCTCCTGCTGATGCTGCTGTTGCTGTGCGGCTCCGTTCTGGCTGAGGTGCGTCCGGTGAGCAGCATCAATCTGCCGATGATGCTACCGGTGACACACGCGGAAACCATGCAGGGCAAAATTCTGCGTGTTGGCCTGCTGGAAGAGAACCACGCCCCCTGGGCGATGCGCATCGGCAACGACCTGTATGGCATCAATGCTGACTATCTTTCCGCACTGCGCCAGCTGACTGGCGCGCAGTTCAGCCTCAACCTCTACAGCGATCAGCCGCATCTGATGCAGGCGCTGAAGAGCGGCCAGATCGATTTTGCGCTTGGCATGTGGATTTCTCCCCTGCCAGCCGGCGCGCTGAGCAGCGATAACTGGTACAGCAGCCCGCTTCGGGTCTACCGCAATCAGCAAAACCAGCGTGCCGTGATGTTTAACAGCCAGAATGCCCAACTGGCGATCAGCGAAAGCACGCTGGCACAACTGCCGCCTGCGCTGGCGGCCCGCCACAGCTGGCGACGCTACAGCAGTGATCTGCAGGCGCTCTATACCCTGCTGAATCAGCAGAATGATTATGTGGTGGCGGATGAGACCAGCGCCGGATTTCTGCTGAGCCAGCTGCAACAGGGCCAGATTTATCAGATCGCCTCACACATCGAGGCCGGACAGCTCAACCTGCGCGCGGTCTCCCGCGATCCGGAGCTTATCAGCTGGATTAATCAGAGCCTGCGTCAGTTGCCAGCAGAACTGATGAACACGCTGCAGGCGCGCTGGAGCAGTACCCTGCCGCGCTACCAGGATACGCAGACCCTGATGCTCAGCCCCACTGAACGCGCCTGGATTGCCGATCATCCGCGTATTACTTACACCGCCGAACCGGACAACTATCCCTGGAGTTATCGCGATGCCAGCGGGACCGCCAGAGGCTATGGCGTGGATTTGCTGAAAGCGATAGCTCAGAGCACCGGCCTGCAGTTTGAACCGGTGTGGGTCAGCAATCCGCGTCAGGCGAACACGCTGATCGGTCAGCAGCAGGCGATGCTGCAGCTGATGCAGCCGCTGAACGGCGATGCGATGCAGAGCACCTCGCTGCCGGTGTGGCGCGCGCTGTGGGGCATCTACAGCCTGCAGCCCGATACGCTGGCGCACTGGCGCGACCTGCGCGGCAAGCGGGTCGGCGTGTTGCAGGATGACCTGGCGCTGCGTCTGCTGCCTGCGGATCTGCAGCCGCAGCAATTTGCCGATCGTAATAGCCTCTATGACGCGCTGGCAAAAGGGCAGATCGATGCGCTGGTCGATAACGTGCTCTCCGCCCGCTGGCGTATCGCCAGCCGCGATGATGCGCGCATCCATCTCGCCTTTGCCGCCAGCGACATCGCCTGGCCGATCGCGCTGGGCGTGACGGCTGACCAGCCGGTGCTGCGCACCCTGCTGGATCGCGCGCTGCAGCAGATCCCGGCTGACACACAGAGTCAGATGCGCGACAGCTGGTCAACCCCGCCACAGCCCGGCAGCGTGATGGTGATGCGTTCGCTGCCGATGATGGTGCTGGCGGTGGCAGGTGCGGCCATTGCGCTGCTGCTGTTGCTGCTGGCGCGCCGCTACTGGCAACAGCGCCGGGAGCGTCAGCAGCGTGAACAGGCTGAACACGCCAATGCGATGAAGAGCCAGTTCCTGGCGACCGTCAGCCATGAGCTGCGCACGCCGATGCAGGCGATCCTCGGACTGCTGGAGCTGGAGAAGCAGCAGCACAGCAGCCAGAACCTGACGCTGCTGCACAGCAGTGCGCAATCGCTGCTGACGTTGCTGAATGATCTGCAGGATCATGCGCGCATCGAGAGCAACAGTTTTACCCTGGCTCCCCGTCCGCTGGCGCTGGCGCAGTGGCTCAATCAGCAGCAGCACTTTTATCACCCGTTAATGCGCGAAGACGGCCCGCATCTGATCGTCGAGGCGCTGACGCCGCTGCCTGATGCCGTGATGATCGATGCCGATCGCCTGCAGCAGGTGGTCAACAACCTGATGACCAATGCGCTGAAATTTACCCGCCACGGCGCGATTCGTCTGACGCTGGCCGCACAGCAACAACAGTTGATTCTGACGGTGAGCGACAGCGGCAGCGGTATTCCGCCAGAGGAGCAGCAGAAGCTGTTTGATCCCTGGTATCAGGCGCCGTCCGGTAAATCGGTTTCGGTGCAGGGCAGCGGCCTGGGGCTGTTTATCTGCCGGGAAATGGTGCAGCGGATGGGCGGCGACATCCGGCTCGCCTCTGAACCCGGTCACGGCACCCAGGTCACCGTGACGCTGCCACTGGAGGTCTGCGCACCAGCAAACCACGTGGATGAAACCGCCCTTCCCGACCTTCCACCGCTGCGGGTGGCGATTGTCGATGACCATCCGACCAATCTGCTGGTGATGCAGCAGCAGCTGTCGCGTTTTGCGATTCAGGCTGACATCTTCGAGCAGGGACGCGCACTACTGCAGGCCGATGCGCAACAGCCTTATGACCTGCTGTTTATCGACCAGATGATGCCGCGGCCTGACGGCACGCTGCTGCTGCGGATATTGCGGCGGCGTGACCGTCAGCGGAAGCGTCAGGCGATGCGGGTGCTCTGCTCCGCGGATGCCCAGCTGCTGTCACGACCGCTGGAGGCGCGGGAGCGGGTAGTGATAAAACCGGTGCAGTTAGCCGATCTCAGCGCGCTGCTGGCAGAGTGGCAGGAAGATCCGCTGGCGGCGCTGGATGATAATCTGTGGCAACTGGCGCAGCAGAATGAGAAATACCTCCGCCGTCTGAGCCAGACGCTGCACAACACGGTGACGCAGGATCTGGCCGTGATGCGCGAAGCACGCGAGCGCGAGGCGTGGATGCCGTTCGCCGAAGCGGCACACCGGATGAAAGGAAGCTGGTTACTGGTGGGACTGGATCACGGCGCACAGCTCAGCCAGCAACTGGCGGAGCAGGCAAAACAGCATCAGGACACGTCTGAGACGTGGCAATTACTGATATTATTAGCAAACAGGTTACTGAAAAAACTGGAATCTTATGGCACATACCCACACTCATAGCGGGCAGGATAGTAATCGCACGCGTCTGGCGGCCGCCTTCGGGGTGACCGTTGTCTTTATGGTGGCTGAAGTGATTGGCGGCTGGCTCTCGGGTTCACTGGCGTTGCTGGCGGACGCCGGGCATATGCTGACCGATGCCGCCGCGCTGCTGATGGCATTGCTGGCGGTGCAGTTCTCGCGCCGTAAACCCAATGCACGCCACACCTTTGGTCTGCTGCGTCTGACCACGCTGGCCGCATTTGTTAACGCCATTGCGCTGCTGGGCATTACCGCACTGATCGTCTGGGAGGCGGTGCGCCGCTTTGCCGACCCGCAACCGGTGACCGGCGGCCTGATGCTGGGGATTGCTATTGGCGGCCTGCTGGCCAATATTCTGTCGTTCTGGCTGCTGCATCACGGCAGCGAAGAGAAGAATCTCAACGTGCGGGCCGCGGCGCTGCATGTGATGGGCGACCTGCTTGGCTCGGTGGGTGCGATTGTCGCGGCGGTGATTATTATGCTGACCGGCTGGACCCCAATCGACCCGATTCTGTCGTTACTGGTGTCACTGCTGGTGCTGCGCAGCGCCTGGGCGCTGCTGCGTGAGAGTCTGCAGGAGTTACTGGAAGGGGCGCCGCGATCGCTGGATGTGAACCGGCTGATACGTGATCTCACCCTGAACATCGCAGAGGTGCGCAATGTTCACCATGTGCATCTGTGGCAGGTGGGCGAAAAGCCGCTGCTGACGCTGCATGCGCAGGTGATCCCGCCTTACGATCACGATGCGCTGCTGCATCGTATCCACGACTATCTGCGCCAGCACTATCAGATTGCGCATGCGACCGTGCAGATGGAGTATCAGCCCTGTGCCGGTGCCGAGTGTGAACTCGGCTTAAGCGGCGCTGCCGCCACCGGCCATGACCACAGTCATTCTCACGACCATGATCATGGCCACGCTCACGCTAAAGGCGAAGCGCACACTCACTGAGCCGACAGCGCGCCGGAACCCTGTTGCCGCGCGCTGCGGATCCACATGCGCGAGCCGTTCAGCGCAATCAGCGTCAGAATCACATACTCCAGCGACATCGCATAGACGCCCTGACGGGCAAAAATCATCACGCTAATCACGTTGATGATGACCCACAGCAGCCAGTTCTCAACATATTTGCGCGTCATCAGCACCATCGCCGCAATCGACAACACCATCATGCAGGAGTCCCAGAACGGGAACGCATCCGGCTGCAGCGCGGGCATCGCCACCGACAGGCCAAGGCCGTTCATCAGCGTGACGGCCGCACGGGTTAACAGCGCAAACACCGGATCGATATAGAGGGTCATCAGCGCAATCGCAATCACACAGCCCGCCGTCCAGGCCAGCGCCTTAGGCAGCGGCAGCCAGCGGATTTTCAGCGCCGCCTGATGATCGGAGGTTTGCCGACTCCAGGCGTACCAGCCGTAGATATTGGCGGCAAAAAAGAAGAGCTGCAGCAGCAGGCT
Source organism: Pantoea sp. Ft-CA_14 (assembly GCF_024520875.1). NCBI lineage: Bacteria > Pseudomonadati > Pseudomonadota > Gammaproteobacteria > Enterobacterales > Erwiniaceae > Pantoea > Pantoea sp. Ft-CA_14. Next base: position 173,132 of record NZ_JALNPM010000006.1, read on the forward strand.
GGCGTAGAGCTGGATCTGAAAGAAAATCACCGCAAACAGCGTGACGTTAATCAGGCCAAAGGGATAGTTGATGATTTTTTCCAGGCTGGCAAACCAGATGCAGAGTAAGCCTGCCAGCGTGCCGATAGCCTCAATCCATGAGAGATCGTAGCCTCCGGCACCCAGAGGAATGTGAACCAGAATATTGTGTGTGCTGAAGAAGTCCATGCTGAGCACCTGTCCGGAAAACGCTTACGCGTTTCCCTTCACGTTGAGTTTAAGTTCCGCTGCAAAGGATAGCATGCGATTAAGCGGCAGTAACGCCGCCTCACGCAGCGCCTCATCCACCTGAATCTCATGTTCCATCCCACCCGACTCCAGCGCCTCTGCGATGGCTTTAAGGCCGTTCATCGCCATCCAGGGACAGTGAGCACAGCTGCGGCAGGTGGCACCTTCACCGGCGGTCGGCGCTTCAAGCAGCTCTTTATCCGGCACCGCCTGCTGCATTTTGTAGAAGATGCCGCGATCGGTCGCCACAATCATCTGCGGATGCGGCAGGGATTTGGCGGCCTGAATCAGCTGGCTGGTCGAGCCGACCGCATCGGCCAGATCGACAATCGCCTGCGGTGACTCAGGATGCACCAGCACTGCCGCGTCGGGATAGAGCGCTTTCATACGCTGCAGCGCCTGGGTTTTGAACTCGTCGTGCACAATGCAGGCACCCTGCCAGCAGAGCACGTCCGCGCCCGATTTTTGGGTGACGTAGCGGCCAAGATGGCGATCCGGCGCCCAGATAATTTTTTCGCCCAGACTGTCGAGGTGCTCAATCAACTCGACCGCAATGCTTGAGGTCACCACCCAGTCGGCCCGCGCTTTTACCGCCGCCGAGGTATTGGCGTAGACCACCACAGTTCGATCGGGATGGGCGTCGCAAAAGGCGTTAAACTCTTCAATCGGGCAGCCGAGATCCAGTGAGCACTCCGCCTGCAGCGTCGGCATCAGTACGGTTTTCTCCGGGCTGAGGATTTTGGCGGTTTCCCCCATAAAGCGCACGCCCGCCACCAGCAGTGTCGTTGCCGAATGGTTGCTGCCAAAGCGTGCCATCTCCAGCGAGTCGGAAACGCAGCCGCCTGTCTCTTCTGCCAGCGCCTGAATTTCCGGATCGGTGTAGTAGTGCGCCACCATCACCGCGTTTCGCGCCTTCAGCAGCGCTTTAATTTTCTCACGGTAGAACGCCTTCTCGTCGTCACTCAGGCGAGCGGGTTTGGGCGGAAAGGGATAAACGGCGCTTTCTGGATCGAACATCACACTCATGACACAGCTCTCGTTTTGTCTAATTAACGAAAATCGCCTGTTCCGGCGAATTATGGCGTAGAATCCGCCATCGTGTTTTATATGCTAAACAAGATAGCGGAAAAGCCTGGCTGTGTCGTGCGATATTTATTCTGTCTGCATCACAGCGCCGACCCTGCCGGGCTGCGTTTCATCTGCCAGTACCAGCGGTTTTTGCGGCGCTTCCAGTGCCAGCAGAAAGGCTTTGATATCCAGTCCGCCCGCAAAGCCGGTCAGCTTGCCGTTGGCTCCAATCACGCGGTGGCACGGTGCGACAATTGAGAGCGGATTACGCCCATTGGCCGCCCCGACGGCACGCACCGCCAGCGGATGGCCGATCTCCCGCGCAATCTGGCTGTAGCTGCGCGTCTCACCAAACGGGATAGCCACCAGCGCCTGCCAGACTTTTTTCTGAAACTCAGTGCCGACAAAATCGAGCGGCAGCTCAAAGCAGCGACGAGCACCGGTGAAGTATTCGCTGAGCTGACGCTCAGTTTCGATCAGAATGGGATGATCGTCATCGCGCGTTTGCGGCAAAAACCGGGTGCGTTTGGGATCGTCGTTTTCCCACAAAATACCCGCCAGGCCGCTATCGCTGGCGACCAGTTTCAGTTCACCCACCGGGGTGACTATCGGTTTGAAGTAGTACATGGTGATTCTCCCGTCACGGTTCTGTCGCCTATTATCGCACTTTTCATCAGCCTGACTGGCTGTTTTCGGTCATGGCGATAAACTGTTGTGCTGTCCGAAAACAGCCAGTCTGCCGGGATTCACCGGTGTAGGCTGCGCTTATTTACCGGAGAACTGCCATGCTCGATCCCGACATTGCCTATCAGGCGCTGACCTCTCGTGATACCCGCTTTGACGGCGTTTTCTTTGTTGGCGTGACCTCAACCGGTATCTATTGTCGTCCGGTCTGCCCGGTCAAAGCGCCGATGCAGAAGAACTGCCTTTTCTTCAGCAGCGCCGAAGCGGCGGAGAAAGCCCGCTTTCGCCCCTGCCTGCGCTGTCGGCCTGAACTGGCACCCGGTAATGCGCCGGTTGATCAGCCGCACCGTGTGGCAGAGCGGCTGGTTCAGCGTATCGAGGAAGGCATGCTGGAGGAACGTGAAGGACTGGAGGCGATTGCCGCTGAATTCGGTATCAGCCTGCGTCAACTGCGCCGTATCGTGCAGCAGGAGCTGGGTGTCTCGCCGCTGGAACTGAAGCAGACGCGGCGCATGCTGCTGGCTAAACAGCTGCTGACCGAAACCCGGCTGCCGATTATTGACGTTGCCTATGCCAGCGGCTTTGGCAGCCTGCGGCGCTTTAATGATGTCTTCCAGGCGCGTTACCGCATGACGCCAGGCGCGCTGCGCAGGGACGATACGGGCACTCAATGTGCGCAGCCCGGCGACCGCGTGACGCTGCGGCTGGCCTATCGTCCTCCCTACGACTGGGCGGCGATGCTCTGGTTTTTGCAGACGCATCTGATGAAAGAGGTCGAGGCGGTGGAAGATGGCTGCTGGCGACGCACCGTGGTGCTCGGCCGCTGCCGGGGCTGGGTTTCTGTTTCGCATCTGCCGCAAAAGAACGCGCTGCAGGTGACGCTCTCCACCTCGCTGACGCCGGTTCTGCCTCTGCTGCTGCGCCGTCTGCGCGATCTGTTCGATCTCGACGCACAGCCGCAGCGTATCGCCGCCTGTCTGGCGCAGGACCCACTGCTGGCACCCAGCCTGATCTCGCATCCGGGTCTGCGAGTGCCTGGCGCATTCGACGCCTTTGAGCTGGGCGTGCGCGCCATTATCGGCCAGCAGGTGACGGTCAAAGCGGCCACCACGGTCAGCAGCCGTTTTGCCGCCGCCTTTGGCGAACCCTGTGAGACGCCGTTCGCCGATCTGACCCGCTACACCGCCCATCCTGAACGCATCGCCGGACTGACGGTAGACGATGTCGCGCCGATGGGGATTGTCAGTGCCGCCCGCTCCCGCGCCATCATCGCCTTTGCAAATGCCTGCGCCAGCGGAGATTTGCGTCTCAGCGCCGCTCAGGCGCCAGACGAGGTCATCAAAAAACTGGTCAGCCTGCCGGGTATTGGTCCCTGGACCGCGCACTATATCGCGATGCGCGCCCTGCGCTGGCCGGATGCCTTTCCCAAAGAAGATATTGCCATCCGGAATAACCTGGGCGGCCTGTCATCGAAAGAAGCGGAGGCGCGATCGCAGTCATGGCGTCCCTGGCGCAGCTATGCAGTGATGCATATCTGGGAGAGCCTGGCAGTGGCAAAGGCAAAGAAAAAGCCGTGACGGTTGATGTAAGGATGCAGATAGTCTGCCCTGATCTGCATAGTCGGTATCGCAGAAACTAAAAATGCAGAGCCTCTTCCAGACTGCTTACAAACTCGCACCCGACTTAATCTGACCGCAACGAAAAAGCTCAACGCGCAGGGAACAGGGTCAGAAGAGAATGGCGCGGGCCGACAGCCATCGCCAGAGGCTTTTCCAGACTGCTTACAAACTCGCACCCGACTGGATTTGGCCGCAACGAAAAAGCTCAACGCGCAGGGAACAGGGTCAGAAGAGGTAAGCGTCCCGCGCCTGGGACAAAAACGCCGGGAGCGTTTTTGAACAACGCAACGCGTTGGCCCGGCTACGGGCGCACCTCAGGGATGAGGTGCGTAATCGCGCGGGTCGAGCAGGTCAGGGATTGGCTTTGGCGTCTTTCCGATCTGACCCTGTTCTCTGCGCAGGCTCGATCTCTCAGCGGAACGGGCCAAAGTTTGCCAACAACTTCAAAAACCAGTGACGTTTTGCTTTGAAAAAGTTTTCAGATACCGCAGAAACAAAAAAAGCGCCCTGAGGGCGCTTTTTTCTTAATTGGTGGGTCGTGCAGGATTGCCTCGGCCCATCCGGGGCCTCGCCCTTCGGGTGATGCTGTCGCATCAGCCTGAATCGCCTGGCGATTCAGTCGAACCTGCTGCAGGTTCTCACCCTGCACGGGGAACGCCGTGCCGCAGAAACAAAAAAAGCGCCCTGAGGGCGCTTTTTTCTTAATTGGTGGGTCGTGCAGGATTCGAACCTGCGACCAATTGATTAAAAGTCAACTGCTCTACCAACTGAGCTAACGACCCGCTGGGGGCTTACAACCGTTCAACACGCCAGGCGGCTGAGATAAGATGGTGGGTCGTGCAGGATTCGAACCTGCGACCAATTGATTAAAAGTCAACTGCTCTACCAACTGAGCTAACGACCCATCTTAGGTTGTGAAGCAATGCTGAAGTGTTCTTCTTAAAACTGCGCGGTAAAAGCGCGTCTGAGGAAGATGGTGGGTCGTGCAGGATTCGAACCTGCGACCAATTGATTAAAAGTCAACTGCTCTACCAACTGAGCTAACGA
>NZ_JALNPM010000006.1:177916-226770 GCF_024520875.1 Pantoea sp. Ft-CA_14
CCCATCTTCAGGCTTACCAGACACTTTGCAATGTGTCCCGGCAACGGCGGCATATATTACTGATTTAGCGGGGTAGCGCAACTCTTATTTCTGCTAAATGCTTCAGTTGCTTACCTTTCATACGGCAAGACCAGAAATCACACGATATCTGGCCTGAACCGTACAGATTACAGACTGGTCAGACGTTTTTGCGCCTGCTTAGCAGATTCGGTGTCTGGATAAAGTTTGATCACCTGCTGGAAGACCGCTTTAGCTTTCGCTGTGTCTTTTTTCTCCTGCATGATGACGCCCACTTTCAACAACGCTTCTGCAGCTTTCGGCGACTTCGGATAGTTTTTCACTACCGTGGCGTAATAGTAAGCCGCGTCGTCCTTTTTGCCTTTGTTATAGTTCAGCTGTCCCAGCCAGTAATTGGCGTTCGGCTGATAGGTCGAATCCGGGTAACGTTTTACCCACGCCTGGAGCGCGCTGATCGCCTGATCATACTGTTTCTTCTCCAGAATCAGCGCCACAGCCGCATTGTAATCGCTGTTAGCGTCACCGGTCTGCGCAGGTGCGCTATCCGTTGATGCTGCCGCGCCTGCGGTTGCTGCTGCGCCGGTATCCGCTGCGGCATTACTGCCGGCTGCCTGCTGACCGCCGCTGGTGCTGGCGCTGCTCAGGCTGTCAATCTGCTGGTAAAGCTGCTTCTGCCGCTCAACCACCTGATTCAACTGATACGTGTTTTGCTGGATTTGCCCACGCAGCGCATCGATATCACGCTGGTTATCGCTCATCTGCTGCTGCAATTGCTGCATCAGCTGTGCCTGGGCATTAGAAATTCGTTCAAGAGTGGTGACACGGTCTTCGACCGAGCCGGAGCCAACGCTACTGATTGACGCTTGGGCATTAGCGGCCCAGGGGGCCGCTACGCCAATCAGTAACGACAGACTCAACAGGTGATGTCTGAAGTTACTAACCATGTGATTCTCTTAGTAGACCAGAACGGCACGACGGTTTTTAGAATACGCTGCTTCGTCATGACCCAGAACGGCTGGCTTCTCTTTACCGTAAGATACGATAGACATCTGATCAGCCGACACGCCTTTGCCCTGCAGGTACATTTTAACCGCGTTAGCACGACGTTCGCCCAGGGCGATGTTGTATTCCGGCGTACCGCGCTCATCCGCATGACCTTCGATGGTCACTTTGTATGACGGGTTGCTGCGCAGGAAGGTTGCATGCTGATCCAGCATCTGTGCGTAATCAGACTGAACGTCATACTTGTCCAGGCCGAAGTACACGATGTTGTTCTGCTGCAGCTGCTGCATCTGCAGACGAGCCTGCTCGTCAGAAGACATGTTGCCGCCGTTGCCGTTCATGCCAGAATTTGCACCGTAAGCGCCGCCATCAGCGCCCATGCCCGTCTGGTCATTGTTGTTGTTCTTGTGTGAGCTACAAGCCGCTACTGCCAGAACCGGCAGAGCCAGCATCAAACCCTTCAGCACTTTGTTCAGTTGCATTTCAAAATCCCATTATTGTTTATTGTTTGTGATGTCTGAACTGTCAGACATTACAGATACGGCGACCAGGCAGGAAATTTTACCTGTCCATCAGTTGCCGGAAGACGCGCTTTGAAACGGCCGTCGGTAGAAACCAACTGCAACACGGAACCCATACCCTGAGTAGAGCTGTAGATTACCATTGTGCCATTGGGTGCCAGGCTCGGCGTTTCATCCAGGAACGTGTCCGTTAACGTTTGAACGGCTCCCGTTTCCAGATCCTGTTTGGCGACGTGTTGAGCACCACCGTTGGTGCTAATCATCACCATAGACTTACCATCTGTTGCGACATCCGCATCCTGGTTCTGACCGCCTTCCCAGGTAATACGTTGTGGCGCGCCACCGTTAAGTCCGACTTTGTAGATTTGTGGAGCACCAGCCTGATCGGAGGTGTAAGCCAGCGTCTGGCTGTCCGGGAACCAGGTCGGTTCGGTGCTGTTATAGCGACCATCGGTAATCTGACGCGTCTGACCTGAGGCCAGATCCATCACATAGAGGTTCAGGCTGCCGGTTTTAGAGAGCGCAAACGCCAGTTTAGAGCCATCCGGCGAAAACGCTGGGGCACCGTTGTGACGTGGATAGGAGGCGATCTGACGGATAGCACCGTTCGACAGCGTCTGTACCACCAGCGCAGATTTGCCGCTTTCAAAGGTCACGTAAGCGACTTTGCTGCCATCCGGAGACCAGGCTGGCGACATCAGCGGCTGTGGTGAACGATGCACGACAAACTGGTTGTAACCATCGTAGTCAGCAACGCGCAGCTCATACGGGAACTGGCCGCCGTTGGTCTGCACCACATAGGCGATACGGGTACGGAAAGCGCCCTTGATGCCGGTCAGCTTCAGGAACGTTTCGTCACTGGCCGTGTGAGCGGCATAACGCAGCCACTGCTTCGTCACTTTATAACTGTTTTGTGCCAGCACGGTACCGGGTGCACCGCCGGTGTCGACCAGCTGGTACGAAACCTGATAGCTGCCATCCGGGTTAGACGCGACCTGACCGACGACCACGGCATCAATGCCGAGTGCACTCCACGCGGCAGGCTGAACTTCCTGCGCGCTGGCAGGCTGCTGTGGCAGACGCGAGCGATCCAGTGGATTAAATTTGCCACTGTTGCGCAGGTCAGCTGCAACGATGCCGCCGATATCTTCCGGCGCTGCGCCAGCACCGGCCCATTTAAACGGCACCACGCCAATCGGGCGCGCAGTGTTGACACCCTGGGTGATCTCAATTCGAACTTCTGCATGCAGCATGGCTGCCCACAGCAGGATAAAAAAGCCTAACGTAACGCGAAGAGCTTGCTTCATTTTATCTCCCTTATCTGAACCTCAGTCCACGATAATTGGCACTGTTCCTGGAAACCACGAGTACAACTTAAGTACGGCACGCTAAACATAGATCAACTTGCCGCCCGTTACTGCATTATTGCGGTTTAAAACGCATTGGGGCGTTTTTAAACACTTCGTAGACCGCCTGCGAAGGCGGCTTCGGAATACGTGCCTGTTTTGCGGCAGCAATCGCGGCCTGACAGAGCGCGGGATCGCCACCCTCTGACTTAACATCAATCAACAAGCCATCAGGCGCAAGTTTAATCCGCAAATCACAGGTTTTTCCGCGATACAGATCCGCATCATAGAATCGGCTCTGAATCGCACTCACAACCTGACCCATGTAGGAGTTGATTTCCGCGCCTGATGCACCCGCTTTCTTCTGGTTTCCCTGCCCTGCTGCGCCGCCAGAGGTGCCGCTTTTCGGTGCATTTTTACCGGAAGCGAGTCCACCCAGCAAATCATCGACATCGCTGTCGTTGGCAGCATCGGCGGCGGCTTTCGCTTTAGCATCCGCTTTGGCCTTAGCGGCAGCATCGGCTTTGGCTTTCGCCGCGGCATCGGCTTTCGCTTTCGCGGCTGCTTCCGCCTTCTCTTTGGCGGCCTCTTTAGCCGCTTCAGCTTTCTCTTTTGCGGCTTCTGCGGCTTTCTCTTTCGCCGCCTCTGCGGCTTTCTCTTTCGCCGCCTCTGCGGCTTTTTCTTTGGCTTCAGCAGCTTTTTGTTTAGCCTCTTCAGCCGCTTTGGCTTTGGCATCCGCCGCCGCTTTCACTTTGGCTTCAGCTGCGGCTTTCGCATCTGCTTCAGATTTCGCCTTCGCTTCCGCAACGGCCTTCTCTTTTGCAGCAGCGGCAGCGGCAGCTTTCGCCTGCTGATCAGCCTGCTTCTTTGCTTCGGCTGCGGCCTGTTTCGCCTGCTCAGCCGCGGCTTTTGCCTGCGCATCTGCCTGAGCTTTTGCATCCGCTTTGGCTTTGGCAGCCGCCGCTTCCGCCGTTTTTTGCTGCTCCTGCGCCTGCTTAGCAGCGTCTTCGGCAGCCTTCTGCTGCTCAGCCTGCTGTTTCGCCTCTTCTTTCGCGGTTTCCTGCGCGGCTAAACGCTCTTTTTCCAGCGCTTTCAGACGCTGCTGTTCAGCAGCCTGTTTCTGTTGCAGCTCTTCAGCCTGCTGCTGCGCCTGCTTTTTACGCTGCTGCTCAGCCCGCTGGCTGTCACTTTGCTGGTTCTGCTGACGATTGTATTGACTCACGACGGCACCGGGATCGACCATCACTGCATCAATATCACTGCCTCCGCCACCCGCACTGCTGGCGTCAATGTGCTCATTAAACGAGCTCCAAATCAGCAGCGCGATCAGCACGATATGCAGAATCACCGAAATGATTATCGCGCGCTTTAACTTCTCGTTTTGCTCGGTTGCCTTCGACACACTCGGTTCCCAAAAAACGGTTCGATTTTAAATCGGCTGCGTCATCAAACCGACAGATTTAACACCCGCCTGGTGCAGCAGGTTGAGCGCTTTAATAATTTCATCGTAAGGCACCTCTTTCGCGCCCCCGATCAAAAAGACCGTCTTAGGATTCGCTTCCAGTCGACGCTGCGCTTCGCTGATTACCTGCTCTGGCGGAAGTTGATCCATACGATCGTGATCCACGACCAGGCTGTACTGACCCACGCCCGCCACTTCGACAATCACCGGCGGATTATCATCGCTGGCAACGGTTTTCGAATCGGTCGCATCAGGCAGATCCACTTCCACGCTCTGGGTAATAATGGGCGCCGTTGCCATGAAGATCAGCAACAGCACCAACAGGACGTCCAGTAGCGGAACGATGTTGATTTCCGACTTCAGGTCGCGGCGTTTGCGACCACGTACTCTGGCCATCATTAACCTCTATTTACTTAGCGCTATCGCTGGAGAAAGCCTGGCGATGCAGAATGGCAGTGAACTCTTCCATGAAGTTGTCGTAGCCCTGCTCCAGTTTGTTTACGCGCTGGTTCAGACGGTTGTACGCCATCACCGCCGGAATTGCGGCAAACAGACCGATAGCGGTCGCAATCAACGCTTCAGCGATACCCGGTGCAACCATCTGCAGGGTTGCCTGCTTCACGGCACCCAGTGCGATAAAGGCGTGCATGATCCCCCAGACGGTGCCGAACAGTCCGATATAAGGGCTGATAGAACCGACGGTGCCGAGGAATGGGATGTGGTTTTCCAGCGCTTCCAGCTCACGGTTCATTGAGATACGCATCGCACGGCTCGCACCATCAATGACCGCTTCCGGCGCATGGCTGTTGGCGCGATGCAGGCGGGCGAACTCTTTAAAGCCGGAATAGAAAATCTGCTCCGAACCACCCAGTTCTTCCCGGCGCTCCTGGCTCTCCTGATAGAGGCGCGAGAGTTCGATGCCGGACCAGAATTTGTCTTCAAACGCCTCCGCTTCTCTTCCCGCCGCATTCAGAATACGTGTGCGCTGAATAATGATGGCCCAGGAGGCAATAGAAAAGCCGATCAAAATCAACATGATAAGTTTGACCAGAAGGCTCGCCTTCAGGAACAAATCAAGAATGTTCATGTCAGTCACTGCTTGAACTCCGCGACAATAGACTTGGGAAGCGCAATCGGCTTCATTAGATGTGGGTTAATGCAGGCAATCAGGACTTCTGCCTCATTGAGCACTTTGCCTTCAGTATTCACGATACGCTGAGTGAACGTCATGGTAGCCCGTGTCATTGATGTAACCTCGCTCTGGATCTCCAGAAGGTCATCAAGACGCGCCGCCGCCAGATAGTCCACCGATATACGCCGTACCACAAAAGCGATCTGCTGTTCTAACAGCGTCTGCTGATTGAAATGGTGCTGTCGCAACATTTCAGTACGTGCTCGTTCATAAAAAGCGATATAGCTGGCGTGATAAACCACACCACCGGCATCAGTATCTTCGTAGTAGACCCGAACCGGCCAGCGAAACAGCGTTGTACTCACTCTACATCCCGGCCTCGTTTTAAACGTTGTTACTATACGCAAGAGAATTGGGGTTGGGAATGGCTCGTCAGAGCCAGGCGAAAATAATTATCGCTCCGTAACAAACGGAACGATTTCAGGGAGATTAATTGACCAGACGCTGACAAAAATTCACTGACAGCGCCGATGAGGCGGGGTCTTAAAGATAAAAACGGTAAAGCGCAATAAATAGCACCAGCATGGCGGGTAACGGGTTAAACAGCGCCTGCCATCGGGTTTGCTGTGGCCGGAAGCCCACACCGTGGATCACCCCACTGCAGACCGCCCAGATCAGCACCAGCCCCTGCAGAGCCGGTAACTGGCCTGCCTGACTGGCAAAGCGTGTCGGATCCCAGATCACGCCGCCTGCGGTCAGCAGCGCCAGCAGCAGTGAAAGGGCCCGTAACGGGCCCTTATCCATCAGATCATACAGCATCCGAATTAGCGTTCGCATCAGTGAGGCTCATCCTGCGCTTCAATGTGCTCAATCGCCAGCGCGGTCACGATACCAAAGGCACAGGCCAGCAACGTGCCGAGAATCCAGGCAAAATACCACATGCGACGTCTCCTTAATTAATAGAGTGAGTGACTGTTGCTTTCAATATGCTCTTTAGTGATACGACCAAACATCTTCCAGTAGCACCAGGTGGTGTAGGCCAGAATGATTGGCACAAAGATAGCGGCGGCAACGGTCATGGTTTGCAGCGTCAGCAGGCTGGACGTTGCGTCCCACATGGTCAGGCTCACACCCGGCACCGTGCTGGATGGCATGATGAACGGGAACATTGCAATACCGGCTGTCATGATGACGCAGGCCAGCGTCAGTGAGGAGAACAGGAACGCCCAGGCGCCCTTCTCAACCCGCGAGCAGAGTATGGTCAGCAGCGGCAGCACAGCGCCCAGCAGCGGGACCAGCCACAGCACAGGGTGGTTCTGGAAGTTGACCATCCAGGCCCCCGCTTCGCGCACCACGGTTTTGCCCAGTGGGTTAGAGGCGGCGAAGTGATCCATAGTGCTGGTCACCACATAACCATCGATACCATATTTCACCCAGACGCCCGCCAGGATAAAGCAGACCATCATCACCAGGGCGGCAAGTTGTGCTGCGGTGCGTGAACGCAGATGCAGTTCGCCGGTAGTGCGCATCTGCAGATAGGTTGCACCCTGCGCCAGAATCATCGCCACACTGACCACACCCGCCAGCAGCCCAAACGGATTCAGCAGCTGGAAGAAGTTACCGGTATAGAACAGGCGCAGATACTCATCGGCATGGAACGGCACGCCCTGTAACAGGTTGCCAAACGCTACGCCAATCACCAGCGGCGGCACGAAGCTGCCAATGAAAATCCCCCAGTCCCAGGCACCGCGCCAGCGATTGTCTTCAATCTTCGAACGATAATCGAAGCCGACCGGACGGAAGAACAGCGACGCGAGCACCAGAATCATCGCCACGTAGAAGCCAGAGAAAGCTGCCGCGTAGACCATCGGCCAGGCGGCAAACAGCGCGCCACCTGCGGTGATCAGCCAGACCTGGTTACCGTCCCAGTGTGGGGCGATACTGTTAATCATGATACGACGTTCAGTATCATTCCGGCCCAGAATGCGCGTCAGCATCCCGACACCCATATCAAAACCATCTGCGACGGCAAAGCCAATCAGCAGTACGCCAATCAACAGCCACCAGACAAAGCGCAGAACTTCATAATCAAACATGGTCGCTCTCCTTATCCCTGTACCGGCTGGGTGATTGCCGTGATCTGCTCATGATGATAACGCCCGGTTTTCAGGCTGCTCGGCCCAAGGCGGGCGAATTTGAACATCAGGTACATCTCAGCCACCAGGAACATTGTGTAGAGTCCGCAGATCAGGATCATGGAGAACAGCAGATCGCCAACGGTCAGGGAGGAGTTGGCTACCGCAGTCGGCAGAACTTCACCGATAGCCCAGGGCTGACGACCATACTCCGCCACAAACCAGCCTGATTCGATAGCGATCCACGGCAGCGGAATACCAAACAGCGCCGCTTTCAGTAACCAGCGATTTTTGCCGATGCGGTTACGCAGTACGCTCCAGAACGCCAGCGCGATAATGCCCAGCAGCAGTACGCCACACAGCACCATGATGCGGAAGGCAAAATAGAGCGGAGCGACACGCGGGATAGAGTCCTGCGTCGCCTGTTTAATCTGCGCTTCGGTTGCATCAGCCACGTTGTCGGTATAACGCTTCAGCAGCAGACCGTAGCCGAGATCCTGTTTGTGACTGTTGAACGCGTCACGCACCGCCGGATCCTGGCTGCCACCGCGCAGCTCATTCAGCAGGGCATAGGCTTTCATGCCGTTGCGGATGCGTACTTCATGCTGTGCCATCAGATCTTTCAGGCCGGTGACCGGCGTATCGGTTGATCGGGTGGCGATCAGGCCCAGCAGCCAGGGGATCTGTACTGCGTATCGGTTCTCCTGAGTTGCCTGATCGGGCAGGCCAAACAGGGTAAACGAGGCCGGTGCCGGCTGGGTTTCCCACTCCGCTTCGATAGCGGCCAGTTTGGTTTTCTGCACATCCCCCATCTCGTAACCTGACTCATCGCCAAGAACGATGACTGACAGCACCGCCGCCATGCCAAAGCTGGCCGCGATAGCGAACGAGCGTTTAGCAAAGGCGAAGTCACGGCCTTTCAGCATGTACCAGGCGCTGATGCCCATAATAAACATTGCACCGGTGGTGTAACCGGCTGCCACGGTGTGCACGAATTTCACCTGCGCGACCGGGTTCAGCACCAGCTCTGAGAAGCTGACCATCTCCATGCGCATGGTTTCGAAGTTGAACTCAGAGGCGATCGGGTTCTGCATCCAGCCGTTAGCCACCAGAATCCACAGCGCCGACATGTTTGAGCCCAGCGCCACCAGCCAGGTGACGGCGAGGTGCTGCACTTTGCCCAGGCGATCCCAGCCAAAAAAGAACAGGCCAACAAAGGTGGATTCCAGGAAGAACGCCATCAGACCTTCGATGGCGAGCGGCGCGCCGAAGATATCGCCGACGTAGTGAGAGTAATATGACCAGTTAGTCCCGAACTGAAATTCCATGGTCAGGCCGGTGGCGACACCCAGCGCAAAGTTAATACCAAATAACTTGCCCCAGAACTTCGTCATATCTTTATAGATTTGTTTACCGCTCAGGACATATACCGTTTCCATGATCGCCAGCAAGAACGCCATACCCAGCGTTAAAGGGACGAACAGAAAATGGTACATCGCCGTTAAGGCAAACTGTAACCGCGACAGCTCGACGATATCTAACATAAGGACTCCTTGCTCCTCGCTTTGTCTCCGTCACGCGCGCGAACAGATCGAACGCAATCAGAGTCAGCAACGACTGTTTATTGATTCCAGTTTTTTATTACCCGCAGAACAGGTCTGTGAGCTGCCCGAACAGGCGAGTAGCGAATGAAGCAGCTCAGAAAATTGTCAATCAGCGCTTTCGTTAACGCGTGCTTTAACAGGAGGAAAGCGGGTGTTATCCCGGGTTGAGCAGACGTTTGAAAATTTGTGTAAAAGGCTGGATTGATGCAGCGCAATTTACGCCCTTAGCGTTGCGCTTTGCCAGAGATATAGTTGGATATAAGTCGCGATTAATTGATCTGGATTAACGCAATAAGTTTCCAGATAGGGTCAGGTAGGTTTCTTGTTAATGAGATGTCAGTAATGAAATAAAACGCGAAGGAATCATTTACCTTTGACACTTTTTCTTAACGTGATGAGCCGCGGGCCAGCTATTTAACCGCGCACTCTTCACTTTAGCTTCCTGCGTTATAGCTCTCATTTACAGCCATAAAAAAAGCCACCCGAAGGTGGCTTAGGCTCAGATGACGCTGACTTATTTAGCAGGTAATACGGCTTTAACTGCGTCACCGATATCCGCCAGGCTGCGGACGGTCTTCACGCCTGCCGCTTCCAGCGCAGCAAATTTCTCATCTGCTGTACCTTTACCACCGGCAATGATGGCGCCAGCATGGCCCATACGCTTGCCTTTCGGCGCGGTGACGCCAGCAATGTAGCCTACAACCGGCTTGGTCACGTGCTCTTTAATGAAGGCTGCAGCTTCTTCTTCTGCGCTACCGCCGATTTCACCGATCATCACGATAACTTCAGTCTGTGGATCATCCTGGAACATTTTCAGGATGTCGATGAAGTTAGAGCCTGGGATTGGGTCACCACCGATGCCAACGCAGGTTGACTGGCCGTAGCCGATATCCGTGGTCTGCTTAACCGCTTCATAGGTCAGGGTGCCTGAACGTGACACGATACCGACGCGGCCCGGCTGGTGAATGTGACCCGGCATAATGCCGATTTTACATTCGCCTGGGGTGATAACCCCTGGGCAGTTTGGACCGATCATCCGCACGCCTGCTTCATCCAGCTTCACTTTCACGGTCAGCATATCCAGGGTCGGGATGCCTTCGGTGATGGTGATGATCAGTTTGATGCCCGCGTCGATCGCTTCCAGGATGCCATCTTTACAGAAAGGAGCCGGAACGTAGATCACGGTGGCGGTCGCGCCTGTTGCTTCTACCGCTTCGCGTACGGTGTTGAACACCGGCAGGCCGAGATGGGTCGTGCCACCTTTGCCTGGCGTCACGCCGCCAACCAGTTGGGTGCCGTATGCCAGCGCCTGCTCAGAATGGAAAGTCCCCTGGCCACCGGTGAAACCCTGGCAAATGACTTTGGTGTTTTTGTCGATCAGAATGGACATTATTTACCCTCCGCGGCAGCAACAACACGCTGTGCGGCGTCTGTCAGGCTGGTTGCTGCAATGATGTTCAGACCGCTGTCCGCCAGTTTCTGGGCGCCCAGCTCGGCGTTGTTACCTTCCAGACGTACCACAACTGGTACGTTCACACCCACTTCAGCGACTGCGCCGATGATGCCGTCGGCAATCAGGTCGCAGCGTACGATACCGCCGAAGATGTTAACGAATACGGCTTTAACCGCATCGTCAGACAGGATGATTTTGAAGGCTTCGGTCACGCGCTCTTTGGTTGCGCCGCCGCCGACATCAAGGAAGTTGGCCGGTTGACCGCCGTGGTGTTTAACGATGTCCATGGTGCCCATCGCCAGACCTGCGCCGTTAACCATACAACCGATGTTGCCTTCCAGCGCAACATAGTTCAGTTCCCACTGTGTAGCATGGGCTTCACGCGGATCTTCCTGGCTTGGATCGCGCATTTCGCGCAGCTCTGGCTGACGGAACAGGGCATTGCCATCGGCACCCAGTTTGCCATCCAGGCAGATCAGGTCGCCCTGTTTGGTGATCACCAGCGGGTTGATCTCAACCATCGCCAGATCGCGCTCCAGGAACAGTGTCGCCAGGCCCATGAAGATCTTGGTGAACTGGCCAACCAGCTTGCCGGTCAGGCCAAGTTTGAACGCCAGCTCACGGCCCTGATAAGGCTGCGGGCCAGTCAGTGGATCCAGCGCCATTTTGTGGATCAGGTGCGGGGTCTCTTCCGCCACTTTTTCAATTTCCACGCCGCCTTCAGTTGAGGCCATGAAAATTACGCGACGTGTTGCGCGATCGACCACAGCGCCCAGATAGAGCTCCTGATCGATATCGGTCGCCGCTTCAACCAGAATCTGGTTTACCGGCTGGCCGTTTGCGTCTGTCTGATAGGTAACCAGGCGTTTGCCCAGCCAGTTTTCAGCAAAAGCGCGAATCTCTTCTTTGCTGTTAACCACTTTCACACCGCCCGCTTTACCGCGGCCACCGGCATGAACCTGACATTTAACTACCCACGGGCCTGCGCCAATTTTAGAGGCTGCTTCTTCCGCTTCACGTGGTGTAGTGCAGGCGTAACCCGTTGGTGCCGGCATGCCATACCGTGCAAACAGTTGTTTCGCCTGGTATTCGTGTAAGTTCATGATGTTCTATCCATTCAGGTCTGAAAAGAGTAATGAGGTTGGGCGCGCGGCAAGGCGCGCCCGGTGAAAATCAGACATCCAGCAACAGGCGCGCCGGATCTTCCAGCATCTCTTTCACTGCAACCAGATAACCAACTGATTCACGGCCATCGATCAGACGGTGGTCGTAGGAGAGCGCCAGATACATCATCGGCAGCACCACAACCTGACCATTGACCGCCATCGGACGATCTTTGATGGCGTGCATGCCCAGGATGGCGCTCTGCGGTGGGTTGATGATCGGGGTGGACATCAGTGAACCAAAGACGCCGCCGTTGGTAATGGTAAAGTTACCGCCGGTCAGATCCTCAACTGTCAGCTTGCCGTCACGGCCTTTCACTGCCAGCTCTTTGATTTTCTTCTCGATGTCCGCCATGCTCAGCGCATCCACGTCACGCAGGACGGGTGTAACCAGACCACGTGGCGTAGAGACCGCAATGCTGACGTCGAAGTAGTTGTGGTAAACCACATCTTCACCATCGATGGAAGCATTCACTTCCGGATAGCGTTTCAGCGCTTCAACAACCGCTTTGATGTAGAAGGACATAAAGCCCAGACGTACACCGTGACGCTTCTCGAAGGCCTCACCATACTGCTTACGCAGATCCATGATGGGCTTCATGTTGATTTCGTTGAAGGTGGTCAGCATCGCGGTGCTGTTCTTCGCTTCCAGCAGACGCTCGGCAACACGCTTACGCAGACGGGTCATCGGCACGCGTTTTTCGCTGCGGTTAGCCACTGGCTGCTGCGCGGCGGCCGCATCAGCAGCTGGCGCAGCGGCTTTGGCAGCCTGCGGTTTGTTGGCCAGATGTTTTTCAACATCTTCACGGGTCAGACGACCGCCGACACCGCTGCCTTTGATCTGCGAGGCATCAAGATTGTGCTCTGCAATCAGACGGCGGATAGCCGGGCTGAGCGCATCGTTGCTCTCTTCTTCCAGTGACGCAGTCTGACGCTGAGCCGGGGTAGACTCTTTGCTTTCAGACTTCGCGCTGCTCTCTTTACCGGCGCTGTTGCCCTCTTTCAGACGACCCAGGATCTGGCGGGAAGTGACGGTGGCGCCCTCTTCTTCCAGAACGGCTTCCAGGATACCGTCCGCAGAGGCTGGCACTTCCAGTACAACTTTGTCAGTTTCGATTTCGACCAGCACTTCATCGCGAGTGACTGCATCGCCTGGTTTTTTATGCCAGGTTGCCACAGAGGCATCGGCAACCGATTCAGGCAGGTCGGGAACGAGAATATCTACGCTACTCATTATCTTTCCTTTTAATTAATTAACGTTCAGCGCGTCATTAACCAGGTCTTGCTGCTGTTGTTGGTGTACGGACATGTATCCCACGGCCGGTGAGGCGGATGCCGGGCGGCCTGCATAACGTAAAGTGGCACCAAACGGCACAACTTCACGGAAATGATGCTGGCTGCAATACCAGGCGCCCTGATTCAGTGGCTCTTCCTGACACCAGACAAAATCCTGCACGTGAGCATACGCTTTTAATGCTTCCTGTACCGCGTGATGCGGGAACGGATAGAGCTGCTCGATGCGCACGATAGCCACATCGGTCTGCTCATTTTTACGACGCTGCTCCAGCAGGTCGTAATAGACTTTACCGGAGCACAGCACGACGCGTTTCACGCCCTGCGGATCCAGATCATCGACTTCGCCAATCGCAGGCTGGAAGCTGCCGTTAGCCAGTTCATCCAGCGTGGAGATCGCCAGCGGATGACGCAGCAGTGATTTCGGCGACATCACAATCAGCGGACGGCGCATACCGCGCAGCGCCTGACGACGCAGCATATGGTAAACCTGCGCAGGGGTAGACGGCACGCAGACCTGCATGTTCTGCTCAGCGCAGAGTTGCAGATAACGTTCCAGGCGCGCAGAGGAGTGCTCTGGCCCCTGACCTTCATAACCGTGCGGCAGCAGCATCACCAGGCCACACATCCGGCCCCATTTCTGCTCACCGGAGCTGATGAACTGGTCGATAACAACCTGTGCGCCGTTGGCGAAGTCACCAAACTGCGCTTCCCAGATGGTCAGGATGCGCGGCTCTGCGGTGGCATAACCATATTCAAAGGCCAGTACCGCCTCTTCTGACAGCACGGAGTCCCACACTTTGAACTGACCCTGACCGCTGTGCACATGGTGCAGAGGGGTATAGGTTGAGCCGTTCGCCTGGTTATGGACCACCGCGTGACGATGGAAGAAGGTTCCGCGACCGGTATCTTCACCCGACAGACGCACCGGAATGCCTTCATCAACCAGCGTGGCATATGCCAGGTTTTCCGCGCCGCCCCAGTCAAAGGCTTTCTCGCCTTCAGCCATCAGACGACGGTCGTTGTAAATCTTGGCAACACGCGACTGCACTTCCACCTCTTCAGGCACCTGGCTGATACGCAGCGCCAGCTCCTTCAGACGTTTCATGTCGACCTGAGCCGGGTAAGGTTCATCCCACTCATGATTCAGGTAAGGTGACCAGGTAAAGGAGTGCAGGCTCATTGGACGCCATTCCGGCACCACGCACTCACCCGCATCCAGCGCGTCACGGTAGAGATTGACCATTTCGGTCGCATCTTCCTGCGTGGCAATGGCTTCACCTTCCAGACGGTCGGCATAGATTTTACGCGGCGTCGGGTGTTTTTTGATTTTCTGGTACATCAGCGGCTGGGTCGCACTTGGCTCATCCGCCTCGTTGTGACCATGACGGCGATAGCAGACCAGATCGATAAACACATCACGCTTAAAGGTGTTGCGATAGTCGAGCGCCAGACGGGTCACAAACGCGACCGCTTCCGGATCGTCAGCATTGACGTGGAAAATCGGTGCCAGCACCATTTTGCCGATATCGGTGCAGTAAGGGGTAGAACGCGCATCTTTCGGGTTGGAGGTGGTGAAGCCAACCTGGTTGTTGATGACGATGCGAACGGTACCGCCCACTTCATAACCGCGCGCCTGTGACATGTTCAGAGTTTCCTGAACCACGCCCTGGCCAATCACGGCCGCATCACCATGAATGGTGATCGGTAAGACTTTATTGCTGGCTGGCTCATCCAGACGATCCAGACGGGCACGTACTGAACCCATGACTACCGGGCTGACGATCTCCAGGTGCGACGGGTTAAACGCCAGCGCCAGGTGAACCAGACCGCCTTCGGTTTCCACGTCAGACGAGAAGCCCATGTGGTACTTCACGTCACCGGTGCCCAGATGCTCTTTGTGCTTACCGGCGAACTCGTCGAACAGATCCTGTGGCTTTTTACCCAGCACGTTGATCAGCACGTTGAGACGACCACGGTGCGCCATACCCAGTACGACTTCACGGGTTCCGCTCTTACCGGCATGACGGATCATTTCGCGCAGCATCGGAACCAGTGCATCGCCGCCTTCCAGCGAGAAGCGTTTGGCACCCGGGAATTTCGCTCCGAGATATTTTTCCAGCCCTTCGGCCGCGGTCAGCTCTTTCAGGAAACCTTTTTTCTCTTCATTGCTGAAGGCTGCACGGCCCGCGACTGACTCAAGACGCTGCTGAATCCAGCGTTTCTCATCAGTGTTGTTGATGTGCATATATTCTGCACCGATCGAGCCGCAGTAAGTCTGAGTCAGCGCCTCGAACAGTTCGGCCAGCTTCATGGTCTCTTTGCCAATGGCAAAAGAGCCGACGTTAAAGCTTTCCTGAAAATCGGCCTCGGTCAGATCGTGAAAAGCGGGATCGAGATCGGCTACCCGGTCCTGTTTCCACAGACCAAGCGGGTCAAGATTGGCGTGCTGATGACCGCGGAAACGAAACGCGTTAATCAGCTGCAGCACTTTTACTTGCTTGGAGTTGGTTTCAGGATCGGAGACAGATGAGGTGTAACGAGATGCGTCTTTCGCCAGGCGACGGAAGTACTCACGTGTGGTGGAGTGAAACTGCTCAGGTTTCATTCCGGTGCCCGGTAACTGCTGGAACATCGAGCGCCACACTGCATCGACAGAGTCAGGATCGGTCAGGAAATCCTCATAGAGCTGCTCTATGTAAGACTGATTCGCGCCGGCCAGCCAGGAAGAGTCCAGCCAGGGCTTCATCGCGCTGTTCTGCATTGTGATCCCTTAAGCATTGCTATGCTTTTTTGAGGTTTCATTTGTTGCCGCTTTCGCGGTTTGCCGTAGTGAGTTCAGCGATACGAGCACTTTGCGCAGCGCGCGTGGCCCGTAAGGGAACCTTTGTAAACGTGGTAATCACCGCGCTTACAGAGGCTTCCGTAAAACACCGGGAACCTGAGGTTCCCGGCAGAAACTGCTTATGCGCCGCGCTGCAGCAGCATCGACTTGATATGGCCGATGGCGCGCGTCGGGTTCAGCCCTTTCGGACATACGCTCACACAGTTCATGATGCTATGGCAGCGGAATACGCTGAAAGCATCATTCAGATTGTCGAGACGCGCCTCGGTTTCGGTGTCGCGGCTGTCAATCAGGAAGCGGTACGCGGCCAGCAGGCCAGCAGGACCGATGAACTTCTCAGGATTCCACCAGAATGATGGGCATGAGGTTGAGCAGCAGGCACAGAGTATACATTCGTACAGGCCATCCAGGTGTTCACGCTCATCCGGCGACTGCAGATGTTCACGAGCTGGTGGATTTTCCCCATTATTCAACAGGAAAGGCTTAATTTTCTCATACTGTGCATAAAACTGGCTCATGTCTACAACCAGGTCACGCACCACCGGTAAACCTGGCAGCGGACGGATAACAATTTTCTGTTTGCCGTTGCCCAGCGCCGAGACGGGCGTAATGCAGGCCAGTCCGTTTTTACCGTTCATGTTCAGGCCATCGGAACCGCAGACGCCTTCACGACAGGAGCGACGAAACGCCAGGGTCGGATCTTTCTCTTTCAGGCGAATCAGTGCGTCCAGCAGCATCATGTCGCGACCATCTTCCGCTTCCAGGGTGTAATCCTGCATGCGCGGTTTGTCATCGACGTCCGGATTGTAGCGATAAATTGAAAACTCGAGTCTCATGATCGTCTCCGAAATTAGTAGGTACGCACTTTCGGCGGGAAGGCCGCGCGCAGTTTCGGCTGCATGTTCACCTCACGGCGCGTCATGCTTTCAGTTTCCGGGACATAAAGACTGTGGCACAGCCAGTTTTCATCATCACGATCCGGGAAGTCGAAGCGACTGTGCGCACCGCGGCTTTCGGTGCGATAGTTAGCCGCTACCGCCGTGGCAAAGGCCGTCTCCATCAGGTTATCCAGCTCCAGGCACTCAATACGCTGGGTGTTGAAATCCGGTGAGCGGTCATCCAGACGCGCTGACTTCAGGCGCTGGCGAATCTCTTTCAGCTCTTCCAGACCCTGTGCCATCGCTTCGCCTTCACGGAATACCGAGAAGTTATTCTGCATGCAGCGTTGCAGCGCTTTACGAATCTCAACCGGATCTTCACCCGTGGTGTTGTTTTCCCAACGGTTGAAACGCGCCATCGCCCCGGCGATCTCATCTTCTGTGGCATCACGCAGGTCGCCCTGCTCCTGAATACTTGCCAGCAGATGCAGACCCGCTGCACGGCCAAAGACCACCAGGTCGAGCAGTGAGTTACCGCCCAGACGGTTGGCACCATGTACCGATACGCAGGCGATTTCACCGACGGCGAACAGGCCTGGAATCACTACATCTTCGCCCTGCTCATTGACGCGCAGTGCCTGGCCGGTCACTTTGGTCGGAATGCCGCCCATCATGTAGTGGCAGGTCGGAATGACCGGAATCGGCTCTTTAATCGGATCGGCGTGCGCAAAGGTGCGTGACAGCTCAAGGATGCCAGGCAGACGTGACTCAAGCACCTCTTTACCCAGATGATCCAGTTTCAGTTTGAGATGTGGACCCCACGGGCCATCACAGCCGCGACCTTCACGGATTTCAATCATCATTGAGCGCGCAACCACGTCGCGGCCCGCCAGATCTTTGGCGTTCGGCGCATAACGCTCCATGAAGCGTTCGCCATGTTTGTTCAGCAGATAGCCGCCTTCACCACGGCAGCCTTCGGTGACCAGCACGCCTGCACCGGCGATACCGGTTGGGTGGAACTGCCACATCTCCATATCCTGCACCGGTACGCCCGCACGCAGTGCCATACCTACGCCGTCACCGGTGTTGATATGCGCATTGGTGGTGGACTGGTAGATACGGCCCGCGCCGCCAGTGGCCAGAATGGTCGCTTTCGCTTTGAAATAAACCGTTTCGCCGGTTTCGATGCAGATAGCGGTACAACCCACGACTGCGCCATCGGCGTTTTTCACCAGATCCAGTGCATACCACTCAGAGAAGATAGTGGTTTTGTTTTTCAGGTTCTGCTGATAAAGGGTGTGCAGCAATGCGTGACCGGTACGGTCAGCCGCAGCCGCCGTACGCGCCGCCTGCTCGCCACCGAAATTCTTTGACTGGCCACCAAACGGACGCTGGTAGACTCGACCATCTTCCAGACGCGAGAAAGGCAGACCCATGTGTTCCAGTTCCAGAATCGCTTCCGGTCCGGTTTTACACATATATTCAATCGCGTCCTGGTCACCGATATAGTCGGAACCTTTGACGGTGTCGTACATGTGCCATTCCCAGTTATCGTCATGGGTATTACCCAGCGCAACGGTAATACCGCCCTGCGCAGATACGGTGTGGGAACGGGTCGGGAAAACTTTAGATAACAGGGCACAGCTCTGGCCGCCCTGGGAGATTTGCAGTGCGGCTCGCATTCCTGCGCCACCTGCGCCGATTACCACGGCATCGAACTCTCTGATTGGCAAACTCATTTACACACCCCACACCACAACAAATCCATAAATCGCATACCACAACAGCGCCACGACAATCACAAACTGCAACAACAAGCGGGTTGGCAGTGATTTAACGTAGTCTGTTAACACCTGCCACATGCCAATCCAGCCGTGGATCAGAATGGAGAACAGCGTCAGCAGCGTGAACACTTTGGTGAATGCGGAAGCGAAGAAGCCACGCCACAGGTCATAAGTCAGCGTGTCTGTCATCACCACGAAACCGAGGATATAGACGATGTAGAGCGTTATGAGAATTGCAGTTGCCCGCAGCAGCAGCCAGTCCTGAATGCCGTTGCGACCCAATGCGGATGCATTGCTTACCATACGAGGACTCCCGCCAGAATTGCCAGCACGACAGTGATCACAAAAGTCATATGAGCGGAACGCTTACCAACCTGCAGCGTTTCGGCCAGATAACCAAAATCCATCAACATATGACGAATCCCGCTCACCGCGTGATAGGCCAGCGCCGTTAAGATGCCCCACATAATGAACTTCGCGAAGAAGCCATCCATGATGGACGCAGCGTGCTGGAAACCTTCAGGAGAGGAGAGAGAGAGACCGAGCAGCCACAGCAGGATGCCAATGGCAACCAATGTGATTACGCCGGAGACGCGGTGAAGAATGGACGATATTGCAGTAACGGGAAACCGGATCGTCGAGAGATCCAAGTTGACAGGTCTTTGTTTTTTCACGGTTTTGCCCACACAGCTCTTTTTTATTTTGCTTCCTCCGGACCTGAGGCGGAGTCTAATCACAACGCGTGGCAGACTTTAACCGTCACCAAAAAAGCAACATCCAGTGTTAATTGACGCGGTAGTAAACGCTGGGTGGCTCCTGGTGTCAGGGTGTTCCGGAGACCTGCCTGGAGTATAGGAGGATCACATTCTGATTACAATTCCCCTACAAACTCTTTGGTATATTTTAGGTGGAACAGTGATCCTACTCACGATTTTCACAATTGATACAATTTTAATTATCTGATTTGACAATAGTTCAACAATTCAGTTACAAACTAAGCCTGTAAATTCCTATGATGCGCAAAAGTTATGGGGATACACTTTCCCCTAAGCGCAAGTTATGTAACATTGCGATAATGAGCATTAAAAAGCATCAGGTTATTGGTTACCAAGAAGTTATGTCCTGACCGGATCTTTAACAACCGCGATATGCAGCATGTCCATGGCTCACCGGTTCCCGCTGGGAACGCGCCGCTCACTCTGTACCCTGCACCCGTTTTATCCCCGCAGAGTGATACTGTGTAGTTTTGCCAACCGCAACATGAACGCGTTTCAGGTGTCTAAAGATCCTTACCTACATAAGGCGCTATGGAGACGAAAATGACAGATAAAAAAGTAACGCTAACCCTGCAAGATGGAACATCTATTGAACTGGACGTGCTGAAAGGTACGCTGGGCCAGGATGTCGTTGATGTCCGCACTCTGGGTTCAAGTGGCCTGTTCACCTTCGATCCCGGTTTTACGTCTACCGCGTCCTGCGAATCTGCAATCACCTTTATCGATGGGGATGAAGGTATCCTGCTGCACCGTGGTTTCCCTATTTCTGAGCTGGCGACCCACTCTAACTATCTGGAAGTCTGCTACATCCTGCTGAACGGCGAAGCACCAAACCAGAAACAGTTTGATGAGTTCCGTACCACGGTTACCCGCCACACCATGATTCATGAGCAGATTACCCGCCTGTTCCACGGCTTCCGTCGCGATTCGCATCCGATGGCGGTGATGTGCGGTGTTACTGGTGCACTGGCTGCGTTTTACCACGATTCGCTGGATGTAAACATTGAGCGCCACCGCGAAATCGCAGCATTCCGTCTGCTTTCTAAAATGCCGACCATGGCAGCGATGTGTTACAAATATTCTATCGGCCAGCCGTTTGTCTATCCGCGCAACGATCTCTCCTATGCGGGTAACTTCCTGCACATGATGTTTGCCACGCCGTGCGAAGAGTACAAAGTGAATCCGGTGCTGGAACGCGCCATGGACCGCATCCTGATCCTGCATGCTGACCATGAGCAGAACGCCTCAACCTCTACCGTTCGTACCGCTGGTTCAAGCGGCGCGAATCCGTTTGCCTGTATCGCCGCCGGGATCGCCTCCCTGTGGGGACCGGCACACGGCGGTGCCAACGAAGCGACCCTGCGTATGCTGGAAGAGATCAGCACCGTTGAGCATATTCCGGAATTTGTTAAACGCGCCAAAGACAAAAATGACTCCTTCCGTCTGATGGGCTTTGGTCACCGCGTTTACAAAAACTACGATCCACGCGCAACCGTGATGCGCGATACCTGCCATGAAGTCCTGAATGAGCTGGGTATGAAGGATGACCTGCTGGAAGTGGCGATGGAGCTGGAACACATTGCGCTGAACGACCCGTACTTCATCGAGCGTAAACTCTATCCAAACGTGGACTTCTACTCCGGTATCATTCTGAAAGCGATGGGTATTCCATCCTCCATGTTTACGGTGATCTTCGCGATGGCCCGTACTGTTGGCTGGATTGCACACTGGAAAGAGATGCATGACGAAGGCATGAAGATTGCCCGTCCGCGTCAGCTCTACACCGGTTATACCGAGCGCGAATTCAGCTCACAGTTGAAAAAGTAAGGTTCAGTGGATAGCGGAGAGGGATCTCCGCCTGATGTTGCTTTAAAGCCGGGGGCGGTTGGCTGTGATACCGCGCCTGCGCAGAGAACACGGTCAGATCGGAAAGTCGCTTAAACCATCCATGGCCGCTCGGCCCGCGCCGTCCCTGGCGCGGGACGCTTTCCTCCTCTGACCGTATTCCCTGCGCGTCAGACTTCTTCGTAGCGGCTGGACTCACCCGGATTCGAGTTTGTCAGCTGTTTGCAGTAAGAACCTTTTCCTGTTTTGTTCGCCAATGCGGTCGCTCCTATCTCTGACAACCCGGACACCAGTAAAAAGGCCGTGATGAGAGCGTGCCCTTCTCAATCACCGTGCCGCAGCGCCGGCATTTTTTGCCCTGTCGATGAAACACCTCAAACTGAAACGCCGCTTCCTCATGATATTTCTTCATGGTTCCACGCATCCGATAGGCATGGCGCGGCACTGAAAGCAGCGCTTCGCTGAAAGCAGTCAGCTGATCGTTACTGAGATCCTGCGCCCGATGATTTGGCAGCAGCTGTGCCAGCCAGAGAATTTCGGCACGCAGGTAGTTTCCCAGCCCGGCCAGAAAAGCCTGATCCAGCAGCAGACCACTGAACTGCCGCCGCCGGAAACGGGGTGACAGCAGCCGCTCTTTCACCTCTTCCACTGTCAGCGCACTGTTCAGCACATCCGGCCCGATACGATTAAGAAAGGGATGCGCCGCCAGCGTATCTGCGTTGAGCAGCTCAATATCAGAGGCGCTGTAGAGCAGAATCGCTTTGCCCGCCGTCGCCAGTCGCACCCGCAACTGACGGGTGGAATTGAGTTCGGTGTCAGGTTTTACAATGCGCCAGACACCATAAAGCTGGTTATGGCTGTAGAGCGTCAGGCCATTGCTGAAATGAGTCAGCAGCGCTTTACCCCGCGTCTCAATCGCATTAACCTGCTCACCAATCAACGCCGGTTCATAGGTCTTGAGCTGAGGAAACGCGAACCACGCTTCCGTTAACGGCTGACCCACAATGGCGTCTTCAAGTTTATCCGCCACGCGGCGAATTTCCGGTCCTTCAGGCATCGTTCATCCTCTTAATGGGTAGCGCCGCCAGCCTGTCTGATATCCTCGCCGGTCTCCAGCGTGACCTTTACCGCAATTTCCAGCGCCTGAATAATGGACGCCAGCGCCATGCTCGGTGCGCCCGGATGCTGCGCCGCCTGTTCAGGCAGATAAGGAATATGGATAAAGCCTCCCCGCACCGGACTGTCATGCTGCTCAAGCCAGTGCAGCAGGCCGTACATTACGCGGTTGCAGGTAAAGGTGCCCGCCGTTTGCGACACTGAAGCGGGGATCCCCGCTTCCCGCACCGCCGCCACAATCGCTTTGATGGGAAGACGGGAAAAATAGGCTGCCGGGCCACCTGCTACGACGGGCTCATCCACCGGCTGATGACCGGCGTTGTCCGGGATACGGGCGTCATCGACATTAATACCAATACGTTCAACGGTAATGTCGCTACGGCCGCCCGCCTGCCCCACCGACAGAATCGCATCCGGTTTCACCTCTTCCAGCGCCTGATTCAGCACCCTGAGTACGTCGCTGAATACCACCGGCAACTGGCGGATCACTATCGTCGCCCCGCTAATCTGTATACCTTCCAGCGCGCGCACCGCTTCCCATGAAGGGTTAATCGTTTCACCGCCAAAAGGTTCAAAGGCGGTCATCAGGACAGTTTTCATGCAACCTCACAGGAACATCAGGAAATAGAGCAGGAAAATATTAACGATTAACAGTAGCACACCGGTCGGAATCTGAGCCTTGATCACCGCGTTACGATCGGGCAGTTCCAGCAGCGCTGCCGGGACGATATTGAAGTTGGCCGCCATCGGCGTCATCAGCGTGCCGCAATAGCCGGAGAACATGCCAATTGCCGCCATCACTGCCGGATTTCCGCCGTGCTGCAACACAAGAATCGGGATGCCGACGCCTGCGGTGATAATCGGAAACGCCGCAAAAGCATTACCCATGATCATGGTTAACAGCGCCATCCCGACGGCATAGACGGTGACCGCGACAAAGCGATTATCTACCGCCAGCCAGGTTTCTGTCAGATGCGAAATGGCGCTGCCCACGCCCGCGCTGGTAAACAGCAGCCCCAGGGTGGCAAGGATCTGCGGCAGGATAAAAGCCCAGCCAATCGAATCCAGCAGGCGACGGGTCTCCTGCATCGACTGCACCGGTTTCTCGTGGGTCAGTTTTAACGCCACCAGCCAGCCAATCACACAGCCGACCATCATTGAAAACAGCGTCACCAGCGTAGCGTGGTTACCGGGGCCGAACACCGCATCCTGCAAACCGGGAATATGGTTAAACGCCAGCACACCGACCACGGTCACGACCGGAATCGACAGTGCAGGCAGAAACAGTTTATTGCGCAGACGCAGCGCACTGGCCTGTTTCTCTTCATCGCTGCGCTGATGATAGCGACCCAGCCTGACACCGCCAAACCCGGCAATCAGCGCCATCACCACCACAATGACACCGATGCCGATGTGCAGCATACGGGTGCCCGCCGCATCTGACCCCATCCAGGCGCTCATCAGTTGTGTCGTCCAGTCACCGACCAGAAAAACCAGGCCATACAAAGCCCAGAACAGTCCGGTGGTAAAACGACGCGGATTCGCGCTGTCACGCCAGGAAAGCACCGCCACCACCAGCAGGATAATGCCCGCCAGCCACATCAGATATTGTTGCTGGAACATTACTCACCTCCTTTGGCTTTCAGCGCCTGACGGTTCAGCTGCTGCAGCTCTCGCGCCAGTTGCCGATCCAGCCGCACCAGACGTGCCGAGTGGATCAGGAACGCGGCGACGGCAGTCGGAATGCCCCATAAGGCGATGTGCAGCGGTTCGGTCTGAATCCCGGCTGACTCCTGCATAAAGTTGTGCATAAAGATAATCGCGCCAAACGCCACGAAGATATCCTCACCAAAGAAGAGGCCGACATTATCGGTCGCCGCTGACATCGCGCGCAGCCGATGGCGCAGCTCAGGTGAGATCTCGCCATAGCGGCTTTCAGTTGCGCCTTCCGCCATCGGTGCCAGCAACGGACGCACCATCTGCGGATGTCCGCCGAGACTGGTTAACCCCAGCGCGGCGGTGATTTCGCGCACAAACAGGTAGACGATCAGCAGCCGTCCGGCAGTTGCCGTTTTGATCTGTGCAATCCACGCCTGCGCCCGCTCTTTCAGTCCGTGACGCTCCAGCAGGCCAATGACCGCCAGCGGCAGCAGCAGGATCAGCGGCAGGTTGCGGGTGTTGAGAAAACCTGCCCCGAGCTTTTCCAGAATGTCCGCCAGCGGCATCATCGCGGTCAGACCGGTCACAAACCCGGCGACAATCACCACCAGCACCGGATTGAACCGTAACAGGAAGCCGACGACGATGGCGGCGATGCCCAGTAATGGCCAGAGATTTACTGCACTATCCATGGATTTCCCTCAGAGTTGAAAAACCCGGCATACGCCGGGCTAAGTGTGGTTATTCAGTTGCTGGTGACACGAATCTGCTGATCGGCAAACGCATCACGCAACCGCTGTGCAAATTGCAGGGCGTGCGCGCCGTCGCCATGTAAGCAGACGGTCTGTGCATTCACCGCTACCCATTCTCCGGTGATACTTTTAACTTTGCCCTGCTGCACCATCGTCAGCGTCTGACTGATAGCCAGCTGTTCATCTTCAATCAGCGCGCCCGGCTCGCTGCGCGGCACCAGCGCACCGCTGCTGAGATAGCCACGGTCGGCGAACACCTCTTCCCGCGTGCGTAAGCCGTAGTGCGCCGCCGCACGAATCGATTCGCTGTTAGCCAGTCCCACCACAATCAGCTGGCTGTCGACCGCCCTGATGGCACGGGCAATGGCGTCCGCCAGCACCGGATCGGCCGCAGCCTGGTTGTAGAGCATGCCGTGCGGTTTAACATGAAGCAGCCGCGCACCTTCGCTTTCCGCCAGACTTTTCAGCGCACCAATCTGGTAGATCATCTGGGCGTAGACCGTTTCCGGCGGCAGCTGCATGGCGCTGCGGCCAAAGTTCTCCCGATCGGGAAAAGCGGGATGCGCACCAATTGCGACGCCGGATGCCTGTGCCCAGCGCACCGACTGCAGCATGGTCTGCGCATCACCTGCGTGAAAGCCACAGGCGATGTTGGCGGAACTCACCAGCTTCAGCAGCGCCTGATCGCTGGCGCAGCCCTCGCCCAGGTCGGCGTTTAAATCAATTTTCATTGAGTCCCCACTTCATCTGGTCCAGTGCGCGTTGCTGATGCTGACGTGCCAGCATCGCTTCTGGCAGGGTGCAGTGAATAAAGTGAATCGGCTCACCCAGCCGGATTTGCGCCAGGTGATAGAGATCGGCTTCGATAACCGAGGCGATGCGCGGATAGCCGCCGGTGGTCTGGGCATCCGCCATCAGCACGATAGGCTGTCCGTTCGGCGGCACCTGAATCACACCCGGCATCACGCCGTGTGACAGCAGCTCGCGCGGACTTTCGCGCTCAAGCTTGCGTCCCTCAAGCCGGTATCCCATCCGGTTACTTTGCGGGCTGAGTTTCCATGCGGTACGCCAGAACGCCTGCTGCGCTTCGCGGCTGAACTCGTGATACTCCGGGCCAGGTAGTGCGCGGATGCGGTTGCCCCATAGCAGTTGCCGCACCCCGACTTTACGGTCAAACGTGCGGGTCGGTTTACCCAGCGGGAGCTGATCGCCATCCTGCAAGGCTCGCCCCTGAAAGCCGCCAAATTTTGCTTTTAGATCGGTGCTGGCAGAGCCGAGCATCGCAGGAATATCAAAACCGCCCTGCACTGCCAGATAGCTGCGCATACCGCGCTGCGGCATCGCCAGTGACAGGAGCTGCCCCCGTTTCACCGGCGTGCGCCAGCCCGTCCAGACCGGCTGGCCGTCAAGCTCCGCATGGCAGCCTGCGCCGGTCAGCGCAAACCAGCCATCGCGGGTAAACTCCGCTTTGAACTGGCCGAGCACCATCTCCAGCACCGCGCTGTCGGGATCATTGCCCACCAGCACATTGGCGGTGAACATCGCGGGATGATCCAGCACACCGCCAGGGCTGATGCCATACTGACGCCAGCCGTAACGGCCCGCATCCTGAATAGTGGCGGCCAGGCCGGCTCGCAGAATGTTTAACATACGCCCTCCTGTTGCGGCACAAAGCGAACCCTGTCACCGGGACGGAGCAGCGTGGGCGGTTGCTGCAGGGGATCAAACAGCGCGGTGCGCGTCTGGCCAATCAACTGCCAGCCGCCGGGCGAAGCCAGCGGATAGACGCCGGTCTGGCTGCCGCCGATGCCCACCGAGCCGGCGGGCACTGCAACCCTGGGCTCAGCACGCCGCGGGATGTGCAGGCGCTGATCCAGTCCGCCCAGATAGGGAAAACCGGGCTGAAAGCCGATAAAAAAGACCACATAGTCGCTGCTGCTGTGCAGCTCAACCACCTGACGGGGCGTCAGCGCGGCGTGTTCCGCCACCACCGTCAGATCGGGGCCAGACTCGCCGCCATAGATCACCGGGATCTCTACCTGACGCGACTCCGGCAACTGCGCTTCACTCTCTTCCCACCAGCGCTGAAGCCGCTCTATCGCGTCCAGCGCGCTCTGCTGAGGATCACGCAGGATCAGGGTGATGTTGTTCATGCCGGGGATCACCTCCAGCACGCTGGCATAGTCGTGCAGGCGCTGATTCAGTCCCCAGATTCGTTGCTGGCTCTCCAGTGAGACCGGCGGTTCCAGCTCCAGCACGACAGCGCGTTCACCCAATAAATAACACCGTGCTCGTTGCAACAGCTACCTCCCGCTCAGTTGAGATCGCGCCTGGCCGACCTGACCGGATGCCCGGTGCAGCCCATTGCTTATCTACGTAAAGCAAACAGTTATGCGAAAGTGACAGGGATGTGTCAACAGATTTAGGTCCTGCGCAGGCGCGCAGGACAAGGGAGAGTGTCAGGCAGGATTAGGGATATCGATGAAGGTCACATCAAGATCGTGGTGTTGCGCCAGCCAGTCGCCCAGCGCTTTTACGCCGCCGCGCTCGGTGGCGTGATGGCCTGCGGCAAAGAAATGCAGCCCCTGCTCACGCGCGCTGTGAATAGTCTGTTCAGAAACTTCACCGGTGATAAAGGCATCGACGCCCGCCGCCGCGGCCTGGTCGATAAAGCCCTGCCCGCCCCCGCTGCACCAGGCAATACGACGGATCAGCGCTGGCGCGTTGTCACCACAATGCAGGGGTTCACGTCCCAGCCTCTCACCGATTCGGCGGGCCAGCTGTTCGCCGGACAGGGGCTCAGCCAGCTCACCCCAGAACACCAGCGGCATCACTTCGCCGCGCACTTCGATATCCAGCAGTTTCGCCAGCTGGGCGTTGTTGCCTAATTCAGGATGCGCGTCGAGCGGCAGATGCCAGCCATAGAGATTGATATCGTTGGCCAGCAGGGTCCGCAGACGACGGCGCTTCATACCTTTAATCGCGGCCGGTTCACTTTTCCAGAAATAGCCATGATGGACAATAATCGCATCGGCCTGACGCGCCACCGCCTCATCCAGCAGCGCCTGACAGGCAGTGACGCCGGTGATAATCGTTTTGATCTCGCTGCGTCCCTCAACCTGCAAACCGTTGGGGGCGTAATCGCTGAAGCTGTGGCTGTCGAGTTGCTGATTGATCAGCGTCTCTAATTCGTAATGGTTCATTCAGGCTCCTTCGAGGCCTCAGGCTGCGCTTTTGGCGCGCTCAAAGGCGTCTAATGTCTTTTTACGTGCCACCTTATGATCCACGATTGGTGCCGGATAATCGAGTTTCTTATGATGCTTCTCTGCCCACACATGGGGCTGGTGAATATCGCTGTCAGGCACCCCGGCCAGTTCAGGCAGATAGTGGCGGATAAAATCCCCCTTCTCATCGAAGCGCTCGCCCTGCGTGGTCGGGTTAAAGATGCGGAAATAGGGCGCCGCGTCCGTGCCGGTCGAGGCCGCCCACTGCCAGCCGCCGTTGTTCGCGGCCAGGTCACCATCAATCAGCTGCTGCATGAAATAGCGTTCACCTTCACGCCAGTCGATCAGCAGATCTTTGACCAGGAAACTGGCGGTGATCATCCGTAAGCGGTTGTGCATCCAGCCCAGCGCCTTCATCTGACGCATTGCGGCATCGACAATCGGATAGCCGGTTTTACCCGCTTTCCAGGCGTCGAAATGTGCGTCGTTACGCTGCCATTCAACGTTTCGCGTCCAGTCGATAAACGGCTTGTGTCGGCACAGCGCCGGCCAGGCAACCAGCAGATGACGGTAGAATTCACGCCAGATCAGCTCGTTCAGCCAGGTGAACGCGCGGCTGTTGTCCAGCGCATCGGGATGTTCATGCAGCACGCGATGCAGGCACTGACGTGGCGACAGTACGCCGGTCGCCAGATAAACCGACAGACGGCTGGTGGCGTCCAGCGCCGGAAGGTCGCGCTTAGCGGGATAGTCGATAACCGGTTGTGTGGCGAAATGGCGCAACCGCTTCAGCGCCGCCGCTTCGCCTGGCGGAAACAGATCCTGATCAAAGGTTTCGGTTGGATAGTCAAAGGCGGGAATCGGGGTAGCTTTCAGCGGTGCGCCTTCGCGCGCTTTCGGCGCAGGCACGCATTCAGGCAGACCCTGCTGCAAGCGGCGGACAAAGGCTTTGCTGAACGGGGTAAACACCTTATACATCGAGCGATCGCCGCTCTGCACACTGCCGGGCGGCAGCAACAGGCTGTCATCAAAGCCCTGGCAAATCACGCCCGCGTCGTCGAGACGCTTTTCAGCCTCCGCATCGCGCTGGCGTTCATTAACTTCATACTGGTAATTGTAGAAGAGCTGATCGACCTGCTGCTTAGCGCAGAACTGCAGCAGCGCATCAACACTGTCGCTGAAGGCGTGACACGCCTGATAGTGCAGTTCAATGCCCCGCTCTGCCAGCGCACGCTGCACCTGCAACAGACTGGCGTGGATAAACGCCGCCTGCTTCGGTGACATGTCATGCTGCTGCCACTGTGCTGGCGTGGCAAGGTAGAGCGCAATCACTTTTGCATCGCTGTCGCGGCAGGCGGCGTGCAGCGCCAGATTGTCGTTGACGCGTAAATCGTTACGCAGCCAGACCAGATGGGTGGTCATACTCCTCCTGTATTACTGTCCGTAGCGTAAGCACAAGGCTTCGGGATAGGGATCGAAATAGCGTTGCTGGGCCAGCCACGGGTGCGGGTACTCCGCCATGTAGTGTTTGAGAATGGTAATCGGCACCAGCAGCGGTTGTGTGCCCTGACGATAGCGGTCAATCAGCGTTGCCAGTTCCTGGCGCTGCGGTGAACTCAGGTGCGTGCGGAAGTAGCCCTGCACATGCATCAGCACATTGGTGTGATTGCGACGTGAGGCGGGACGTGACATCAGTTCCATCATGCGATTTCGGTATTCAAAGGCAAAGGCGTCCAGCGACTCCCACTGGCTCATGGAGGCGACAAAGGGTCCCAGCTCGCGGTATTTCTCCTGCGAATGCGCCAGCATCATCAGCTTGTAACGGCTGTGGAAGGCGATCAGTCCCTGCCGGGTCAGACCGCTTTCCCACATCTGATTAAATTCATGCAGCGCGCAGACACGACCGATAAAGTTCTCACGCAGGGCGGGATCGTGCAGACGACCATCTTCTTCCAGCGGCAGCCAGGGCATCTCGCGCTGCAGGAATTCAGTAAAAATACCGGTGCCTGCTTTGCGGTTATTGTTGTTATCGGGCTCATAGACCCGCACCCGTTCCATGCCACAACTGGGTGATTTGGCGCAGAGGATATAGCCACAGAGGTGATGCAGCGATTTTACCCGCTCAGCAGACCAGTCACGCATCTGCGTCGTAACCTCTTCTCCGCCATCTTTGCTGAAGCAGAGATGCAGCTCATCATCGCCCTGCTTCACCAGACGCAATGCCGGGCGCGGCGTTGGCAGACCAATCGCCATCTCAGGGCAGATGGGCTCAAAACGGACAAATGGGGTGAGATCGTCGGTCGCAAAAGTAAGACGCTTATGCCCACCATCAAATCTGACGCGGTCGCCGAGCAGGCATGCACTGATTCCAACGGGGATTTTGTTGCTCATACTTGTACAACCTCCGAAATCTTGTAGAGGTTTAAGTGTAGCGTAAAATGGTCAGGAATAAAGGGTTAAAACGGGATTCCGGATCGCTTATTCTCAGAAAAAACGCAAAAAAAAGCCCGGTCAGTTGACCAGGCCTGTTTTGCGGCAGGGGAAATCACCAGAACGCGCCACCACCCGCTTCAGCCTGCGCCAGCCAGACCGGCTTGGCGCTGGTCTTGCACCAGACGCGGTGCAGATAGCTGTAGAAACGTGCCCGATCCTGTCGAAACAGCATAACAGGAAGCGCCAGTACGCCGAGAAGAACCACCAGCGTACGTCGCGCAATAATTTTATAACGTGGATAAGCCCGATACATGGTTTCTCCTCCCGGTAAGTGAAAAAGTGTGAATGTGATCTGTGTTCAACTTTACGCCAGGTTGTGTAATTTTACTACTCATCTGACCACTTATTTACCGCTATTTTTGCTGTTTAAGAATCAACCTGTAATTAAGTTACAAAAAGGTTACCGCCTGGTTGCGTGAGCGTTGAAAGGGCCGACAGATTATGGTCGCGGACGCCAGCATAAAATGTTGATAAAGTAGCGCTTCGGTCCCCACTCAAGGCAGGTATTGCGTGACCACGGTTTTGATCGTTGAAGATGAAAAAGAGATCCGGCGCTTTGTCCGGCTGGCGCTGGAAAATGAAGCCCTTAAGGTGTTTGATGCCGATACACTGCAACGCGGACTGATTGAAGCGGCGACCCGCAAGCCGGACTTAGTGATCCTGGATCTGGGTCTGCCGGATGGAGATGGCACCGATTTCATTCGTGACCTGCGCCAGTGGAGCGCCATACCGGTGATTGTGCTGTCAGCGCGTAGCGATGAGCAGGATAAGATCGCCGCACTGGATGCGGGAGCAGATGACTATCTGACCAAACCCTTTGGCATTGGCGAACTGCTGGCGCGCGTCCGGGTTGCGCTGCGTCGTCATAGTGGCCAGCAGCCGGATGCCAGGGTGACGTTCGCCGACGTCAGCGTCGATTTCGCCGCACGACGGGTACAGCGCGGCAGCAGCGAGATTCACCTTACCCCGATTGAATTTCGTCTGTTGAGTATTCTGCTGAACAATGCCGGTAAGGTGCTGACACAGCGGCAGTTGCTGAGCCAGGTCTGGGGACCCAATGCGGTTGAGCACAGCCACTATCTGCGCATCTATATGGGACATCTGCGCCAGAAACTGGAAGCCAATCCGACACAACCGGCTCATCTGCTGACGGAAACCGGGATCGGCTATCGCTTTATGCCATAAAAAAAGGCGCCAGAGGCGCCTGAGACTGTCAACGAATTCTGGCCCGGTTCGCTGTGAGACCGAGCTTGCTCAGGAAACAGGGTCAGATCGGAAAGACGCAAAAGCCGTCATCCATGACACGCTCGGCCCACGCCATCCATGGCGTGGGACGCTTTCCTCTTCTGACCCTGTTCCCTGCGCGTTAAATAAATCCGTTGCGGTCAGATTTACTCTGATGTGAGTTTGTCAGCAGCTCTGAGGCGCGCGATGCGCCTCTTTATCTGCCCGACTAATCAGGCGTTTTTCAGCACTTCGCTGACAATCTCAACGGCTTCTTTCTCAATCTGCGCGCGGTGTTCAGCGCCCAGGAAGCTTTCACAGTAGATTTTGTAAGCGTCTTCGGTGCCTGAAGGACGGGCAGCAAACCAGCCATTCTCCGTCATCACTTTCAGACCGCCGATAGATGCACCATTGCCTGGCGCGGCAGTCAGACGAGCGGTGATAGGATCACCCGCCAGCGTATCAGCGCTGACCATCTCCGGTGACAGCTTCGACAGCGCGGCTTTCTGCGCTGAGGTGGCTGATGCCTGCAGACGGTTGTAGCTTGGTGCGCCAAAGCGCGTTGCCAGTTCGTCATAGTGCTGCTGCGGGTTTTTACCGGTCACTGCAGTAATTTCAGCGGCCAGCAGACACATGATGATGCCATCTTTGTCCGTAGACCACGGCGTACCGTCGAAACGCAGGAATGAAGCGCCTGCGCTCTCTTCGCCACCGAAACCGAGGCTGCCGTCATACAGACCATCAACAAACCATTTGAAACCAACCGGCACTTCCACCAGCTTGCGACCAATGTCGTTGACCACACGGTCAATCATGGCGCTGGAGACCAGGGTTTTACCCACGGCAACATCCTGACCCCATTGTGGACGGTGCTGGAACAGATAGTTGATCGCCACCGCCAGATAGTGGTTTGGATTCATCAGACCCGCCGGGGTCACAATGCCGTGACGGTCATAATCGGGATCGTTGCCGAACGCCAGATCGAACTTGTCACGGTAAGCCAGCAGGCCTGCCATTGCGCTTTCAGACGAGCAGTCCATGCGGACCACGCCATCTTTATCCAGATGCATAAAGCGGAAGGTCTGATCGACCGCGTCATTCACCAGCGTCAGATCCAGCTTGTAGTGCTCAGCAATACGCTGCCAGTAAGCAATACCGGAACCACCCAGTGGATCCACACCCAGCTTCAGGCCCGCTTTCTGAATCGCCGGGAAGTCGATAATCTCTGCCAGACCTTCAACATAAGGCTGGATCAGATCTTTTTCGACCACATGACCGCTGGCCATCGCCTGCTCCAGCGGCAGACGTTTCACCTCTTTCAGGCCATCTTTGATCAGCTGATTGGCACGATCTTCAACCACTTTGGTGACGTTGGTATCAGCAGGTCCGCCGTTAGGTGGGTTGTACTTGATGCCGCCATCTTCTGGTGGGTTATGCGACGGCGTAATCACGATGCCGTCAGCCAGCGCGCCACCCGCTTTGTTGTGCTCAAGAATCGCATTCGAGATCGCAGGGGTTGGCGTATAGCCATTATCCTGCTGCACAATCACATCAACGCCGTTCGCCGCCAGCACTTCCAGAACAGACAGGATGGCGGGTTCAGACAGCGCATGGGTGTCTTTACCGACGTAGCAAGGCCCGGTGATACCATTCTTTTTACGCTCTTCGGCAATCGCCTGAGCGATCGCCAGAATGTGCATCTCGTTGAAGCTTTGACGCCCTGCACTGCCGCGATGGCCGGAAGTGCCAAATTTCACCGCATGTTCCGGGTTCGCCACATCGGGCTGCAGGACATAATATTGTGACGTTAATTGTGCAACGTTAATCAAATCGCTCTGCTGGGCGGGTTGCCCGGCACGTGGGTGATTGGCCATTGGCGCTGCTCCCTGACGCTTAAGTTTTAAATGGTGCCGCAAACTTTCTCGGTCAGTTCCGCAGGGAACTGCATCGAGAGCATGATGTGTTCGATCATGCTGCATTTACGACCAGTATTGGTGTTGGTGATCACCCAGTACGGCGTGCCGGGCACATGCTTCGGCTTAGTATGGGTGCCATTCTGCAACAGCGTATGCTCATCACCTGCAAAATAGACGCGGGTGCGGCCCTGCAGAGATGCAGTAGCTTCAGCAAAGGCTGCGGTATCAAGACGATAGAGCGTTGACAAGATAAGCATAAAGCGATTCACCGCCCGCTTCTGCTCCGCATATTCATCGGAAAGCAGCAGCTCGCGCACCGCGCGGACACGATCCTGCGGGCGCGAACCCACAGACGCAGGCTGGGACTCTTTCGCTGCATCTTTTGAGGCTGGCTGTGCAGGCGAAGCGGGTGCAGTCTGACCGGCCGTGAACTTCAGCATACGACGCAGAATGTCGGATGCGCTTTCACCAATGTGTTGCGTGTGGCTGGCAATATAACGGTAGAGCTCTTCGTCAACTTCGATCGTTTTCATCTTATTCCGTACGGTTCTTTCTCATGACAGAACCACCTGTTTCCTGAAAAGCTCTGAGTATAGTCAGGCAATTCAAAGGGTGTGTGGGTTCTAACATCAGGATTATAAAGTTAAAGTCAGGCGGGTTGTTAGCAATCAAACGGTTTACGGGCAAAAGTCAGAATATGTCCTAATGCCGCCGGAACCGGCGCGCCTGAAAAGGTGAAACCATGATAACCTAAGCTCAGGTCTCAAACTTAAGAACTTTGCTATGATTTTGAACGCCCGTCTGCAAACTGAACAATCCCCTGCTGATTCTCTGCCCATCCTGCTTATTCACGGTCTGTTTGGCAGTCTCGATAACCTTGGCGTGCTGGCGCGCGGGCTGAAAGATGCCGGTCCGTTGCTGCAGGTAGATGTCCGCAACCACGGACTTTCACCACGATCTGACGAGATGAACTACGCTGTAATGGCGCAGGATATGGTCGAAACACTGGATGCACATGGCATTGATCGCGTCGCGGTGATCGGACACTCGATGGGCGGTAAAATCGCCATGACCATGAGCGCGCTGGTGCCGGAACGCATTGAGCGCCTGGTGATGATCGATATCGCCCCGGTGGATTATCAGACGCGCCGTCATGACCAGATATTTGCCGGCATTCGTGCCGTCACCGATGCGGGCGTCTCATCCCGCAGCGAGGCGGCGAAGGTCATGCGAACGCTGATCGAGGAAGAAGGGGTGATCCAGTTCCTGCTGAAATCCTTCCAGGAGGGGGAGTGGCGCTTCAACGTCCCGGTGCTGTGGGATAACTACACCACGATATCTGGCTGGCAGCCGGTTCCCGCCTGGAATCACCCGGCGCTGTTTATTCGCGGCGGCGACTCCAGCTACCTGGATAACAGCTATCGCGATGCGTTGCTGCAGCAGTTCCCGGCCGCTCAGGCGCATGTGATCGGTGGCGCAGGACACTGGGTTCATGCAGAGAAACCCGATGCCGTTTTGCGCAGTGTCCGTCGCTTTTTTGCGCTTTAAAAGCAAATAGATGGCGGTAAAAGTTTAGGATTGGCGTCCGGCGTAAGCGTGAAGTATGATGGCGCGCTAAAATTTTGCCGCGGGTCAGTTTTGCTGCGGCAATGGCCAATAATTTATAATCTGCGCGGTGAGTGTCTGGCGCCCGCCCCCATTCAGTTTTACTAAGCCATGGCAAAAGAACAGACTGACCGCACGACGCTCGATCTCTTTGCTGATGAGCGCCGCCCTGGTCGACCCAAAACCAGTCCGCTTTCGCGTGATGAACAGCTGCGCATTAACAAGCGCAATCAACTGAAACGTGACAAAGGACGCGGGCTTCGTCGTGTCGAACTGAAAATGAACAGTGACGCCGTCGATGCACTCAATACGCTGGCAGAACAGCGCAATCTCAGCCGTAGCGAACTGATTGAACAGATGCTACTGGCACAGCTCAAACTGGATTAATGCGGGCAAATCGCACGCAGAGGCAAATGTCGGGGCTTTAACCGTTCACCGGTTTTCTCTCGTCTGCTATTATTCGCTGAAATGTGCTGCGGCACACATCTCATCATCAGGATTTAAGAGGTTATTTTACTCATGGCACTCGTAGGCATCTTCTTCGGCAGCGATACCGGCAATACCGAAAACATTGCAAAAATGATCCAGAAACAGCTGGGTACAGATGTTGCAGAAGTCCATGACATCGCAAAAAGCACAAAAGAAGATCTGGAAGCGTTTGATATCCTGCTGCTGGGTATTCCGACCTGGTACTACGGCGAAGCGCAGTGCGACTGGGATGACTTTTTCCCGACGCTGGAAGAGATCGATTTTAATGGCAAGCTGGTTGCGCTGTTTGGTTGCGGCGACCAGGAAGATTACGCAGAGTATTTCTGTGATGCCATGGGCACGATTCGCGACATTATCGAACCGCACGGTGCCGTGATTGTCGGACACTGGCCAACTGAAGGCTACCACTTCGAAGCCTCGAAAGGCCTGGCCGATGACACCCACTTCCTGGGCCTGGCCATTGACGAAGATCGCCAGCCTGAGCTGACCAGCCAGCGTGTTGACCAATGGGTTAAGCAGATTTTTGATGAACTGCAGCTGAAAGAGATCATCGAAGCCTGATCCTGCCCGACTCAATGTGAGCGCCAGCTCACATTGAGGCAATGAAAATGCCTATAGAAATAATAGCCACATTTTTTTAACTTTCTCCGTTTAATCTGTAGAATACCCGCATCGATCTTCCGCTTATTTTCTCAGGCGGCAAGACTAAGTGATGTGCTAACAGACCTCTGTCAGAATCTTCCCCGGCCCGGTGACGAATCCCCAATAGCCCATGATGATTCAGACACGCCCTCTGGTTTTC
The DNA here is from genome assembly GCF_024520875.1 of Pantoea sp. Ft-CA_14. Taxonomy (NCBI): domain Bacteria; kingdom Pseudomonadati; phylum Pseudomonadota; class Gammaproteobacteria; order Enterobacterales; family Erwiniaceae; genus Pantoea; species Pantoea sp. Ft-CA_14. Next base: position 214,454 of record NZ_JALNPM010000006.1, read on the forward strand.
ATTTCATCGCTTCAGTTCTATAATGAGACGCAAATGAGAATGAGCACAGATCGACATTCAAGGCGATAAGCCACAAAAGTGAATATTAGTAACAGGACAAAATCCGCATGACTGACAACAACACCGCATTAAAGAAGGCTGGCCTGAAAGTAACGCTGCCCAGACTGAAAATTCTGGAAGTGCTTCAGGAACCTGAGTGCCATCACGTCAGTGCGGAAGATTTGTATAAACGCCTGATCGACATTGGCGAAGAGATTGGCCTGGCGACCGTTTACCGTGTTCTGAACCAGTTTGATGATGCTGGTATTGTGACTCGTCACAACTTTGAAGGCGGCAAGTCTGTCTTTGAACTAACGCAGCAGCATCACCACGATCACCTGATCTGCCTGGATTGCGGCAAGGTTATCGAGTTCAGCGACGAATCGATTGAAACGCGTCAGCGTGAAATCGCGACCCGCCATGGCATCAAGCTGACCAACCACAGCCTCTATCTCTATGGACACTGTACGCTGGGCGATTGCCGTGAAGACGAAACGCTGCACGACCAGTAACGCTGGCGCGGCCTGAAATAAAAAAACCGGTGAATTCACCGGTTTTTTTTCGTCTGTTTTCTGCCCTCACCTCACGCGACCAGCGTCTCCTGCAGATAGCGCCAGCGTGGAATAGAGCTGCTGCAATCCAGAATGGCCAGCGAAATGCGGCTCTGGTTATTGCCGTTCATCATCTGCATTTCGCGATACTGTACGACGATCTCTTTTTCATGATGAGAGAGAATGACATGTTCACAGGTGGCAATGCGCATCCCTTCCCGCTGCCCTTGTAACTGCTGGAAAAGATCCTCGACCTCGTTCAGATTGTACTCTTTGCCCTTTGGGGTCACCATGCGAAATTCAGGATGAAAATAGGACATCAGCAGCTGGAAACTGTCGTCAGATCCGGCTGGCTGATTAAAAATACGTTCAATGAGCTGATGTAAAACGACGACACTGTGTTTGGCTTCCTGGGCGAGAACTGTCATTTTTTTTCCTTCTGTAACCCGCTTTGCAACCTCTGAGAGCGCATAGCCTACCTGAAAGCTGACAATTCACATCCTGAAATTGATTAATTTTTTTAAACTCAGATTACTCCCACAAGGCGGTATTGAACCGGTTGTGGTTAGTGCAGAATAAACGTCGGCGATGGTAAAAATCGGGGCAATAAAAAAGGGCGATAAATCGCCCTTTTGTCATTTTATGAGGTCAGCCCCAAAAAATTTATTCGCCCGTTTTGGTCCAGGTATCACGAAGACCGACGGTGCGGTTAAACACCAGTTGCGTCGGTTTCGAGTAAACGCTGTCGGCGCAGAAATAACCTTCACGTTCAAACTGAAACGGTGTTGTTGGTTCCACATCGCGCAGGCTGGGTTCAACAAAGCCGTTTTTGATGGTCAGTGACTCAGGATTAATGACCGCCAGGAAATCCTCTGCAGCAGCCGGGTTTGGCACACTGAACAGACGGTCATACAGGCGGAACTCAGCTGGCTGCGCGTGATCCGCAGAAACCCAGTGAATCACGCCTTTGACTTTGCGGCCATCGGCTGGATCTTTGCTCAGCGTATCAACATCGCTGGTGCAGTAGATGCAGGTAATGTTGCCCGCTTCATCTTTGGCGACCCGCTCAGCACGAATCACATAGGCGTTACGCAGGCGGACTTCTTTGCCCAGCACCAGACGCTTATATTGTTTGTTCGCCTCTTCACGGAAATCCGCGCGATCGATCCAGATCTCGCGGCTGAACGGCACTTCACGCGTGCCCATCTCCGGTTTACCCGGATGATTTGGCATGGTGACGATTTCGCTATGGCCTGCTGGCAGGTTTTCGATCACCACTTTAAGCGGATCTAAAACCGCCATGGCGCGGGGCGCATTCTCGTTGAGATCATCGCGGATACAGGACTCCAGCGAGGCCATCTCCACGATATTATCCTGCTTGGTCACGCCAATACGACGACAGAACTCACGGATAGAAGCGGCGGTGTAACCACGACGACGCAGACCTGAAACGGTCAGCATGCGCGGATCGTCCCACCCTTCTACGTGCTTCTCGGTCACCAGCTGAGTGAGTTTACGTTTCGACATCACCGCATACTCCAGATTCAGGCGCGAGAATTCATACTGACGCGGATGAACCGGAATAGTGATGTTGTCCAGCACCCAGTCATAGAGACGGCGGTTGTCCTGAAACTCCAGCGTACAGAGCGAGTGCGTAATGCCTTCCAGCGCATCGGAGATGCAGTGGGTAAAGTCATACATCGGGTAGATGCACCACTTATTGCCGGTCTGGTGGTGTTCCGCGAACTTGATGCGGTAAAGCACCGGATCGCGCATCACGATGAAATTAGAGGCCATGTCGATTTTGGCGCGCAGACAGGCGGTGCCTTCGGCAAACTCACCGTTTCGCATCTTCTCAAACAGCGCCAGATTCTCTTCCACGCTGCGATCGCGATAAGGGCTGTTTTTACCCGGCTCTTTCAGGGTGCCGCGATATTCACGAATCGCATCCGGACTCAGTTCATCAACGTAGGCCAGTCCTTTGGAAATCAGCTCGATGGCATAGTTGTAGAGCTGATCGAAATAGTTTGATGAGTAACAGACCTCACCGCTCCACTCAAAACCCAGCCACTGAACGTCACGCTTGATGGATTCAACGAATTCCATATCCTCTTTAACCGGATTGGTATCGTCGAAACGCAGGTTGCATTGACCCTGATAGTCCTGGGCGATGCCAAAATTCAGACAGATCGATTTCGCATGACCAATATGCAGATAGCCATTGGGCTCCGGCGGAAAACGGGTATGCACGCTGCTGTGCTTACCGCTCGCCAAATCTTCGTCAATGATCTGACGAATAAAGTTAGTTGGGCGGGCTTCAGCCTCACTCATCTCAAAAATCCTCAATACGAATAACGGGTGATTTGTACCACGAAGTAACGGAGTATGATCCACAAAGCGTCTGAGGGAAACAACCGTTTGTTAAGCCTTTAAAACAAAAAAGGCAGGAATCGCTTCCTGCCTGTGGGGTTCTGTTGCGGGGATTAGCCTTTCACTTCATACAGCGGGGTTTCCCCTGCTATTACCTGACCCTGTGCCAGTAAAGTCAGACCGGCGAAATCGTCGCTGTTGCTGACCACGACCGGACTCACCATTGAGCGGGCATTGGCGTTAAGGAATTCAAGGTCCATCTCCAGTACTCGCTGACCGGCGACCACGCTGGCCCCCTCTTCAACCAGACGGGTGAAGCCTTTACCTTCCAGCGCCACGGTATCCAGCCCCATGTGCACCACAATCTCCACGCCATTGTCGGTTTCCAGACAGAAGGCATGATTGGTGTTAAAGATTTTCACCAGCGTACCGGCAATCGGTGCCACTACCCATTTGTCGCTGGGCTTGATCGCCAGACCGTCGCCCACCGCTTTGCTGGCAAAGGCTTCATCCGGCACATCATCCAGCGCCACGACTTCACCGCTGACCGGCGCCAGCAGCGTGGCGATGACCTGCTTCTCACTGTTCAGCACCGCCTGCGGTTTAACGTCCGGCTCGGCCGGCGCACTGCTGGTAGCCGCTGCAGCGACCGGACCTTTGGTCAGCACTTTTTTCATGGCCGAGGCGATGCTTTCTGCCTGGGTACCTACGATGATCTGCACGCTCTGTTTGTTAAGACGGATCACGCCGGACGCGCCAAGGCGCTTAGCAACCGCCTCATTCACCTGCGCCGAGTCATTCACGTTAAGACGCAGACGGGTGATACAGGCATCGATACTGGTTAAGTTAGCTGAACCACCAATCGCCCCAATGTAGCGGCGCGCCAGTGACTCTGTGGCACTTTCACCGCTATCCGTTTTATCAACGTTAACGTCATAACCATCAGTTTCATCACCATCAACCGCCAGCTCGCGGCCCGGCGTCATCAGGTTGAATTTTTTGATGGTAAAGCGGAACACCACATAATAGATAACGAAGAAGACCAGACCCTGCGGGATCAGCATGTACCAGTGTGTCGCCAGCGGATTACGGGTCGACAGCACCATATCCACCAGCCCGGCGCTGAAACCAAATCCGGCAATCCAGTGCATGCTGGCAGCGATGAAGACAGAAATACCGGTCAGGACGGCGTGGATCAGATAAAGCACGGGTGCCACGAACATGAAGGAGAACTCCAGCGGTTCGGTAATACCCGTAAAGAAGGCAGCAAACGCCGCGGCCAGCATGATACTACCCACTTTGACGCGGTTCTCAGGACGCGCACAGTGGTAGATAGCCAGCGCAGCACCCGGCAGACCAAACATCATGATCGGGAAGAAGCCCGCCTGATAACGACCGGTGATGCCGACAGTTGCCGATCCGTCAGCCAGTGACTGTGCACCGCCAAGGAATTTAGGAATGTCATTAATGCCCGCAACATCGAACCAGAACACCGAGTTCAGGGCGTGATGCAGACCGACCGGAATCAGCAGGCGGTTAAAGAAGGCGTAGATACCGGCACCGGCAGAGCCGAGCTTCTGGATATGTTCACCAAAGCCCACCAGACCGTTAAAGATAACCGGCCAGATATACATCAGGATAAAGGCGACCAGGATCATCAGGAACGAGACCAGTATCGGCACCAGTCGCCGTCCGCTGAAGAAGGAGAGTGCTTTCGGCAGCTCGACGTGGCTGAAGCGGTTATAGACCTCCGCCGACAGGATACCGACCAGAATACCGACAAACTGGTTATTAATTTTACCAAACGCCACAGGCACCTGGTCAACCGGCATCTTCTGTATCATTGCCACCGCGGCCGGTGAGCAGAGTGTGGTGACTACCAGGAATCCGACAAAGCCGGTCAGGGCTGCCGCACCATCTTTATCTTTCGACATGCCATACGCGACACCAATCGCAAACAGCACTGACATGTTTTCAATGATGGCAGCACCAGATTTGATCAGTAACGCCGCCAGCGCATTACCTGCGCCCCAGCTGTCTGGATCGATCCAGTAGCCCACGCCCATTAATATCGCTGCTGCTGGCAGGGTTGCTACCGGCACCATCAGTGCGCGCCCCACCTTTTGTAAGTAACCTAACATATCCCCTTCCCCCTATGAGCCTGACTTGTCGCTTTGCGCTGCTTAATGTTGTTATGTCAGCTGCAAAGATCGTTAATACACTTCATATCACGCAGCGAAGTGTAATGATAAATTAATTCGCCTCGCAAATTAAAAGCCTGGTAAATGTGATTTTTATCACTAAAAAACATCGTTTCATACGGCAACATCTGGCTATGACCGTAAACTTATTTTATGATCCGAAATATTGAATTATGCGCTGGCCATGGCGACAATGAATCATCTGTTCAGATTGTTGACTCACGCAACGGCTTAGCCATCCCCTTTCTATTTTCAATTGAGGTGAAACATGAGACTGATTCCTTTAGCGACACCAACCCAGGTGGGAAAATGGGCCGCCCGACATATTGTTAATCGTATCAATGCGTTTAACCCGACGGCGGATAAACCTTTTGTCCTGGGTCTGCCAACCGGCGGTACGCCACTGGAAGCGTACAAACACCTGATTGATATGCACAAAGCGGGCCAGGTCAGTTTTAAAAACGTCGTGACGTTCAATATGGATGAATATGTTAGCCTGCCAAAAGAGCATCCTGAGAGCTATCACAGCTTCATGTATCGAAATTTCTTCGATCACGTTGATATTCAACCGGAAAATATCAACCTGCTGAATGGTAATGCCCCCGATATTGACGCAGAATGTCGTCAGTACGAAGAGAAAATTCGCGCGCTGGGTAAAATTCACCTGTTCATGGGCGGCGTTGGCAACGACGGTCATATCGCCTTTAACGAACCGGCTTCCTCTCTCGCTTCCCGTACCCGCATTAAAACCCTGACCCATGACACCCGCGTGGCGAACTCCCGCTTCTTTAACGGTGACGTTGATCAGGTGCCTAAATATGCGCTGACGGTCGGCGTCGGTACGCTGCTGGATGCAGAGGAAGTGATGATTCTGGTTACCGGCCATGTTAAAGCGCAGGCATTACAGGCGGCGGTTGAAGGCAACGTTAATCATATGTGGACCATCAGCTGCCTGCAGCTGCACGCGAAATCGGTGGTAGTGTGCGATGAGCCGGCCACCATGGAACTGAAAGTGAAAACCGTGAAATATTTCCGCGAAATGGAAGCGGAAAATATGAAAGGCGTGTAACAGAACATTGTCATGCCCTGCTGTTACTCTGAGTGACAGCAGGCCAGGACGGGAGAAGAAAGATGTACGCATTAGTTAACGGTCGAATCTACAGTGGCCATGAGGTTCTGGATAATCACGCGGTGGTGGTTGCCGATGGGCGTATTGCGCGCGTCTGTCCGCGTGAAGCGCTCCCGGCGGATATTGAGCAGCGGGATATGGCAGGGGCGAATATTGCGCCAGGCTTTATCGATCTCCAGCTCAATGGCTGCGGTGGCGTGCAATTCAACGACAGCCTTGAGGCGCTCAGCATTGAAACGCTGGAAACGATGCAGCGCGCCAATGAAAAGTCTGGCTGCACCAGCTTTTTACCAACGCTGATAACCAGCAGCGACGCCCTGATGAAGCGGGCGATTGAAACCATGCGCGCCTACCTGCAGAAACATCAGAATCAGGCGCTGGGTCTGCATCTGGAAGGGCCCTGGCTGAGCAAAGCGAAAAAAGGCACTCACGATCCGGCGCTGATTCGCCTGCCGGATGCGGCAATGGTGCAGTACCTGTGCGACAACGCGGACGTCATCACCAAAGTCACGCTTGCCCCTGAAAATGCGGGTAGCGATGTGATTCGTCAATTGACTGATGCCGGGATTATTGTCTCAGCCGGTCACTCGAATGCGACCTATGAAGAGGCTAAAGCGGGCTTTTCTGCTGGTGTGAGTTTCGCGACGCACCTCTACAACGCCATGCCCACTTTTGCGGGACGTGAACCCGGGCTTATCGGTGCGCTGTTTGATTCGCCTGATGTATACTGCGGCATTATTGCGGACGGTTTACATGTACATTACGCTAACGTGCGCAATGCAAAACGCATCAAAGGCGACAAACTGGTGCTGGTCACGGATGCCACTGCACCGGCTGGCGCGGACATAAGCGAGTTTATTTTTGCAGGCAAAACAATCTATTATCGCGATGGGCTCTGTGTCGACGAAAACGGCACATTAAGTGGTTCTGCCCTGACGATGATTGAAGCGGTACAAAACAGCGTTGAGCATGCAGGGATCGCACTGGACGAAGCGTTGCGCATGGCAACACTCTACCCGGCACGGGCGATGGGCGTGGAAAGGCAGTCAGGCTCGATCGAAGCAGGAAAAATCGCGAACCTGACTGTGTTTACGCGCGACTTTAAAATCATAAAGACGTTTGTCAACGGAGACGACGTCCTGAGCGAGTAAGCACTGAATGACCACTGGCGGCCAGTCACAAATAGGAAATGTCGATCTTGTTAAGCAACTCAATAGCGCAGCGGTTTACCGGCTGATTGATCAACAGGGGCCGATATCGCGCATTCAGATTGCCGAACTTAGCCAGCTCGCGCCCGCCAGCGTCACCAAAATTACCCGTCAGTTGATTGAGCGCGGCCTGATCAAAGAGGTAGACCAGCAGGCGTCTACCGGTGGTCGCCGCGCCATCTCCATTATCACTGAAACCCGCCATTTCCATACCATCGGCGTCCGCCTCGGACGCAACGACGCCACCCTGACTCTGTTTGACCTCAGCGGTAAATCGCTGGCGCAGGAAGATTATGCGCTGCCGGAACGCACTCAGGAGACGCTGGAACATGCGCTGTTTAACGCCATCAGCAGCTTCATTGAGCAGCACCAGCGTAAAATTCGCGAGCTGATCGCGATTTCAGTGATCCTGCCAGGGCTGGTCGATCCGATTAACGGCGTGATCCGCTATATGCCACACATCTCTGTCAGCCGCTGGCCGCTGGTCGCCAGCCTGAAAAAACGTTTTAACGTTACCAGTTTTGTAGGTCATGATATTCGCAGCCTGGCGCTGGCTGAGCACTATTTCGGTGCAAGCCGCGACTGTGCTGACTCAATTCTGGTGCGTTTACACCGGGGCACGGGCGCCGGCATTATTGCCAACGGCCATATTTTTCTCGGCAGCAACGGCAACGTTGGCGAGATCGGACACATTCAGGTCGACCCGCTTGGCGAGCGCTGTCACTGCGGCAACTTTGGCTGCCTTGAAACCATTGCCGCCAACGGCGCCATTGAAAATCGGGTACGGCATCTGCTGAATCAGGGCTATCCCAGCGTACTGACGCTGGAGGCGTGCCAGATATCTCACATCTGCAAAGCGGCCAATCAGGGTGATGCACTGGCCTGCGAAGTGGTTGAGCACGTTGGCCGTTATCTTGGCAAAGCTATCGCGATTGCGATCAACCTGTTTAATCCGCAAAAAGTGGTGCTGGCGGGTGAGATCACTGAAGCAGAAAAAGTGCTGCTGCCCGCGATTGAGGGCTGCATTAATACTCAGGCATTAGAGGCCTTCCGTAAAAATCTGCCGGTCGTGCGTTCCACCCTGGATCATCGTTCCGCTATTGGCGCCTTTGCGCTCGCTAAACGTGCCATGCTTAACGGCATTCTGCTGCAACATCTTCTGGAAGACTAAGCTAACCCGCTGCTGTGGCGGGCCATATCGGATCTGACTATGACCATTAAAAGCGTAATTTGTGATATCGATGGCGTGCTGATGCACGACAACACGGCCGTTCCCGGCGCACAGGAGTTTTTACAGCGCATTCTGGCCAAAGAGATGCCGCTGGTGGTGCTGACGAACTATCCCTCGCAAACCGAGCAGGATCTGGCAAACCGCTTTGCCTCGGCCGGTGTCGAGGTGCCCGATTCCGTTTTCTATACCTCCGCAATGGCAACCGCCGACTTCCTGCGCCGTCAGGAGGGCAAAAAGGCGTATGTAATTGGTGAGGGCGCACTGATTCATGAACTCTACAAAGCGGGCTTTACCATTACCGATGTGAATCCCGATTTTGTCATTGTCGGAGAGACGCGCTCGTTCAACTGGGACATGATGCATAAAGCGGCCTTCTTCGTGGCTAATGGCGCTCGCTTTATTGCCACCAATCCGGATACCCATGCGCGCGGTTTTATTCCTGCCTGTGGCGCACTCTGTGCGGGTATTGAGAAGATATCAGGCCGTCGCCCGTTTGTGGTCGGCAAGCCCAGCCCCTACATCATGCGCGCCGCGCTGAACAAAATGCAGGCCCACTCGGAAGAGACCGTGATTGTCGGTGACAATCTGCGAACCGATATTCTGGCCGGTTTTCAGGCGGGTCTGGAGACGGTGCTGGTGCTCTCCGGCGTCTCGACGCTGAGTGATATCGATGCCATGCCGTTCCGTCCGGACTGGATCTACCCTTCTGTGGCCGATATTGACCTGTTCTGATTCATTTCTCTTATGACGCATCCGGCTAATCTGTGATGCGTCCCCCCTTTTTGCGCTATATCTCCCACTTTTACTGTCTGATTTCTGCTCGAAAAAGCCATTTTATTGCTGATACATCAACTAAACGGCTTTAAAATTATCGTTTATTCAATTTTATTGCCATGCAAGCAATCTTTTTATCAGTAAATCACGATTCCTCTTGCATTGAATGCACCAAATAGCGCATTTTCTTATGTATCACGCAGCATCAGGCTGCCGGACAAACGCAAAAGATAACATCGCCGTAAGGTGAGCTCAGGAGTCAGTTATGTGTTCAATTTTTGGTGTGCTGGATCTGAAAACCGATCCTGTTGAGCTGCGCAAAAAAGCGCTGGAATGTTCACGCTTAATGCGTCATCGCGGCCCGGACTGGTCAGGCGTCTACGCCGATGACCATGCTATTCTGGCGCATGAACGTCTCTCAATTGTTGACGTTAACAATGGCGCACAGCCGCTATACAACGCCGATCACACCCACGTACTGGCAGTTAACGGCGAAATTTATAACCACCAGGCACTGCGCGCTGAACTCAGCGATCGCTACGCGTTTCAGACCGGTTCTGACTGTGAAGTGATTCTGGCGCTCTATCAGGAGAAAGGTGTCGATTTCCTCGATGAGCTGGAAGGCATGTTCGCCTTTATCCTCTATGACACCGTTAAAAAAACGTACCTGATTGGTCGCGACCACATCGGCATCATCCCGCTCTATATGGGTAACGATGAGCATGGCAACCTGTTTGTTGCTTCAGAAATGAAAGCGCTGGTACCTGCCTGCCGTTCAATCAAAGAGTTCCCGCCGGGAAGCTACCTCTCCAGCACCGATGGCGAGATCCGCCGTTACTGGCAGCGCGACTGGATGGAATATAAAAACGTTGAGCACAACACCACCGACGCCGCTGACCTGAAACATGCGCTGGAAGAGTCCGTGAAAAGCCACCTGATGTCAGATGTGCCTTACGGCGTGCTGCTGTCAGGCGGTCTGGACTCTTCCATCATTTCAGCCGTGACCAAGCGTTACGCGGCGAAGCGGGTTGAAGATCAGGATAAAAGTGATGCGTGGTGGCCACAGCTGCACTCCTTCGCGGTAGGGCTGGAAGGTTCACCCGACTTAAAAGCGGCGAAATCTGTGGCGGAGCATCTGGGCACCGTACACCATGAAATTCATTTCACCGTGCAGGAAGGTCTGGATGCCATTCGCGATGTGATTTATCACATTGAAACCTATGACGTCACCACCATTCGTGCCTCTACGCCAATGTACTTAATGTCGCGTAAAATTAAAGCGATGGGCATTAAGATGGTGCTGTCGGGCGAAGGCGCAGATGAAGTCTTCGGCGGCTATCTCTATTTCCACAAGGCGCCAAACGCCAAAGAGTTCCACGAAGAAAACGTGCGTAAACTGCAGGCGCTGCATATGTTCGACTGCGCCCGTGCCAACAAAGCGATGTCCGCCTGGGGCGTTGAAGCCCGCGTACCGTTCCTGGATAAAAAATTCCTGGATGTGGCGATGCGAATCAACCCGGCCGATAAAATGTGTGGCAGCAACGGTAAAATGGAGAAGCACATTCTGCGTGAATGTTTCTCCTCTTACCTGCCGGAGAGCGTGGCGTGGCGTCAGAAAGAGCAGTTCTCGGATGGCGTGGGTTACAGCTGGATCGACTCACTGAAAGAAGTGGCTGCGAAGCAAATCAGCGATCAGCAGCTGGCTACCGCTCACTTCCGCTTCCCGTTCAACACGCCGGGTTCGAAAGAAGCCTATCTCTATCGTGAGATCTTTGAAGAGCTGTTCCCGTTGGCGAGCGCGGCAGAGTGTGTGCCTGGCGGTCCATCGGTCGCCTGTTCTTCTGCCAAAGCGATTGAATGGGATGAAGCGTTTAAAAACATGGACGATCCCTCTGGTCGTGCCGTGGGTGTGCATCAGTCAGCCTATAAATAAGCCGGCAGAGAGCAGCCAGAATGGGCCCGCTGTGGCCCATTTTTTTTACGATTAGCGTTGTATTCACTGAAAAATTGCCGAATAAACATCCAGGCTGGTTATAAGCCAGTCAAACAGCAATTATCTGGCAAAAAACGGTAAAAAAATTGTTGACGCTGTCTGGTCAACTCCGCATAATGCGCCCCGCAACGCCGATGAAGGTAACGCGAAAAAAAAGATGGCTACGTAGCTCAGCTGGTTAGAGCACAGCACTCATAATGCTGGGGTCACAGGTTCGATTCCCGTCGTAGCCACCATCTTTTTTTGCGGGAGTGGCGAAATTGGTAGACGCACCAGATTTAGGTTCTGGCGCCGCAAGGTGTGCGAGTTCAAGTCTCGCCTCCCGCACCATTTCATTATTCGGCAGCGTGGATGGGATATCGCCAAGCGGTAAGGCACCGGTTTTTGATACCGGCATTCCCTGGTTCGAATCCAGGTATCCCAGCCAATTTCGATGATTCTCGAGGCTGAGAACGGACGAATGGGATATCGCCAAGCGGTAAGGCACCGGTTTTTGATACCGGCATTCCCTGGTTCGAATCCAGGTATCCCAGCCATCATTGAAATGCAGTACAATTTGGCTACGTAGCTCAGCTGGTTAGAGCACAGCACTCATAATGCTGGGGTCACAGGTTCGATTCCCGTCGTAGCCACCATATAATTGGGGTGTCGCCAAGCGGTAAGGCACTGGTTTCTGATACCAGCATTCCGGGGTTCGAATCCCTGCACCCCAGCCATACAAAAGACAATTTGAAAAACACCATTATTGGGGTGTCGCCAAGCGGTAAGGCACTGGTTTCTGATACCAGCATTCCGGGGTTCGAATCCCTGCACCCCAGCCA
>NZ_JALNPM010000006.1:226870-278823 GCF_024520875.1 Pantoea sp. Ft-CA_14
ATTGGGGTGTCGCCAAGCGGTAAGGCACTGGTTTCTGATACCAGCATTCCGGGGTTCGAATCCCTGCACCCCAGCCAAATTGCACAACCTGGCCCGCTTTTGCGGGCTTTGTTGTTTTTGTCGTTCCCCTTCCTGATTTCCTGATTGCAGGCCCGCCGTGCGGCGAGCCGACATGCGCAATCTGCTATAACCCCAGCGCGTAGCGCAATACCTGCCGCTTCAGTACCCCGGAATGTTCGGCGGCAATCAATCCGAGATTACGTGCAAACCGCAGCGGTGCCAGCTGATTGCTGAAGGCAAAATAGAACAGATCCATGCCGCCCTGCATCAGCATATTGTCTTTACGACGTTGCCGGTGATAGCGCTGCAATACGCGCTCGGATGCCCAATCCTCCGCCGCACCGCGTGCGCTGACCAGCACATTAATCAACGCATCAATATCGCGATAGCCCAGATTCACGCCCTGCCCGGCCAGCGGATTAATGGTATGCGCGGCATCACCGACCAGCGCCAGTCCTGGCAGGACATACCGTGAAGCGTGACGCCGCACCAGCGGGAAGCCGCCCGCCGCATGGGCTTTAAAACGTCCCAGCCGCGCCGGGAAGTGGCTGGCTATCTCTTTTTCCAGCTGGGCCATCGGCATCGCCTGTAGCTGACGGACTCTTGCAGGCGCGTCATACCAGACCAGCGAGGCCCGGTTGCCATACAGCGGTAAAAATGCGCGCGGTCCCTGAGGCGTAAAGTGCTGCCAGGTCGCATCGCCTGCCGGATGTTCGCAGGTCACGCTGATCAGTAAACAGGATTGCGCATAGCTCCAGCCATGAATACCAATCCCGGCCATCTGTCGCACCTGAGAGTTCGCGCCATCAGCCCCAACCACCAGGCGGGTGTGTAAGGCAACGCCGTCGTTGAGGTCGATGCGCCAGCCGCCATTTTCTGGCTGCAGGTTCTCCAGTGTGGCCGGGCAATAGCAGGTCACGCCCAGCGACTGCATCTCCTCCCATAACGCCCGCTGAAGCACGCTGTTCTCGACCATAAAGCCCAGCTCAGGCAGTCCCAGCGAGGCCGCATCAAAACTCACCTGCGCCGTCTGCCACTCCCAGGTTTCCAGCCTGCGATAGGGCGCGCTGCGCATCGCCTCTATCCGTGGCCAGACGTTGAGCTGCTTCAGCAACCCCACCGAGGATGAGCCAATCGCCGAAATTCGCAGATCGGGATCGCTGTCGGCATCAAAAGGCGCGGGTTCGGCACGCTCAATCACCGCAACGCGAAAATGTTGCTGCGTCAGTCCACAGGCCAGCGCCGCACCGACCATGCCACCGCCAACAATCACTACATCAAACTGATTATCCTGCATTGCTTATGTCCCTCTCTTATTCCCGCCAGCCTGCGCAACACGGGTCTGAATAAAGCAAAGTGTACCGGAAAACCGGATTGCTGGCAGAAAAGCCCTGAGGCTGGTCACAACAGCATCAAAGCATTACAATACGCGCCCCGCACTTCACTGCACTGAATCAATGGTTAGCGCGATGACAAAAAAACTGCATATCAAAACCTGGGGATGTCAGATGAATGAGTATGATTCATCCAAGATGTCTGATCTGCTGAACAGTACGCACGGCTATACGCTGACCGAGGTTCCTGAAGAGGCGGATATTCTGCTGCTTAACACCTGTTCTATTCGTGAGAAAGCGCAGGAGAAAGTATTCCACCTGCTGGGACGCTGGAGAAAACTCAAAGAGCGCAACCCGGATGTGATTATCGGCGTGGGCGGCTGCGTGGCGTCGCAGGAAGGGGATCATATCCGCCAGCGTGCGCCCTGCGTGGATATCGTTTTTGGTCCGCAGACACTGCACCGCCTGCCAGAGATGATCAACACCGTGCGCGGCACCAAAAGCCCGGTGGTCGACATCAGCTTCCCGGAAATCGAGAAATTTGATCGCCTGCCGGAACCGCGCGCAGACGGCCCGACTGCCTTTGTCTCCATCATGGAAGGCTGCAACAAATATTGTACTTTCTGTGTGGTGCCTTACACCCGTGGCGAGGAAGTGAGCCGTCCCAGCGATGACATTCTGCTGGAGATCGCTCAGCTGGCGGCGCAGGGCGTGCGTGAAGTTAACCTGCTTGGCCAGAACGTTAACGCCTATCGTGGTGCCACCTTTGATTGTGAAATCTGTACCTTCGCTGAGCTGCTGCGCCTGGTCGCCGCCATCGACGGTATCGACCGCATTCGCTTCACCACCAGCCACCCGATTGAGTTCACCGATGACATCATTGAGGTCTACCGCGATACGCCGGAACTGGTGAGCTTCCTGCACCTGCCGGTTCAGAGTGGATCAGACCGTATTCTGACGCTGATGAAGCGTGCTCATACTGCGCTGGAGTATAAGGCGATTATCCGCAAGCTGCGCGCGGCGCGCCCGGATATTGAGATCAGCTCTGACTTCATCATTGGTTTCCCCGGCGAAACTCAGCAGGATTTCGAGCAGACCATGAAGCTTATCGCCGAGATCAATTTCGACGTCAGCTTCAGCTTTATCTACTCTGCCCGTCCCGGCACGCCCGCCGCTGACCTGCCGGATGATGTCAGCGAAGAGGAGAAAAAGCAGCGTCTGTGGATCCTGCAGGACCGCATTAACCAGCAGGCGCAGGCGATCAGTCGCCGCATGGTGGGCACAGTGCAGCGTATTCTGGTGGAAGGCATCTCCCGCAAGAACGTGATGGAAGTCTCTGGCCGCACCGAAAATAACCGCGTGGTGAATTTCGAAGGCTCGCCTGAAATGATCGGCCGCTTTGTGGATGTTGAGATTGTTGATGTCTACACCAACTCGCTGCGCGGCAAACTGGTGCGTACTGAAGAAGAGATGGGGCTGCGCATGGCGGAAAGCCCGGCGTCCGTGATCGCCCGTACCCGTAAAGAAAATGAAATCGGCGTGAGTCTGTTCCAGCCGTGATGCCTGCTTTACTGTGCGGCAGCGCGCATCGCGTTGCCGCCAATTTCACTTTGCACCACTTGCTTTCTGAAAGTGTCGCCCAAATATCTCTCCATAAGCTTGCGCCCAGGCGTTACGGCATAAATAATTTCGTTATGGTGCATCCGGTTAAGCTTAACGGTGCGTCAGACACATCCCATAACTGGCCCTGAGTGACCCAAAGGATTCGTTTGAATATCGAAACTCGTGAAATCGCCCTTGAACCGGCTGATAACCGTCGTCTGATGAGCCTGTGTGGGCCTTTCGACGATAATGTAAAACAGCTTGAGCGTCGTCTGGGCATTGAGATCAATCGTCGCGACAACGTTTTTAAGCTGTCAGGACGTCCACTTTGCGTCAATGCCGCAGCAGATATTCTGAAAACCCTCTATGTCGATACCGCGCCTGTGCGTGGCGACATCCCGGATATCGAGCCTGATCAGATTCACCTGGCGATCAAAGAGAGCCGGGTACTGGAGCAAACCGCTGAGAGTGTGCCGGAGTACGGTAAAGCGGTCAATATCAAGACCAAGCGCGGTGTGATCAAGCCGCGCACTCCAAACCAGGCCCAGTACATCGCTAATGTGCTCGACCACGATATCACCTTTGGTGTCGGCCCGGCGGGTACCGGTAAAACCTATCTGGCGGTAGCCGCGGCAGTGGATGCGCTGGAGCGTCAGGAGATTCGCCGCATCATGCTGACCCGCCCTGCCGTCGAAGCGGGTGAAAAGCTCGGCTTTCTGCCAGGCGATCTGAGCCAGAAAGTCGACCCTTATCTGCGTCCGCTCTACGATGCGCTGTTCGAAATGCTCGGCTTCGAGCGGGTGGAAAAGCTGATGGAGCGCAACGTCATTGAAGTCGCCCCGCTGGCCTACATGCGTGGTCGTACCCTGAACGATGCGTTTATCATTCTTGATGAGAGCCAGAACACCACCATCGAGCAGATGAAGATGTTCCTGACGCGTATCGGCTTTAACTCTAAAGCGGTGATTACCGGCGACGTTACCCAGATTGACCTGCCGCGTCACGTCAAGTCAGGCCTGCGTCATGCCATTGAGGTGCTGGCGGACGTTGAAGAGATCAGCTTCAACTTCTTCCACAGCGAAGATGTGGTGCGCCATCCGGTAGTTGCCCGCATTGTCACTGCCTATGAAGCCTGGGAAGCGGCCGATCAGACCCGTCGTGACCAGCAGGCCGAAGAGCGTAAACGTGAAGCACTGGCTGCACAGAGCGCCACGCAGGAGAGCAAATGAGCGAGGTGATTCTCGACCTGCAGGTCGCCTGTGACAACACCGCTCACCTGCCTGATGAAAGCCAGTTTCATCGCTGGCTGTCAGCGGCTGTCACCCCTTTTCAGCCCGAAAGCGAAGTTACGGTGCGTCTGGTTGATGAAGCGGAGAGTCATGAGCTTAATCTGACTTATCGCGGCAAAGACAAGCCGACCAACGTCCTCTCTTTCCCGTTTGAAGCACCGCCGGGCATTGAGCTGCCGCTGCTGGGCGATCTGATCATCTGCCGCCAGGTCGTTGAGCAGGAAGCCGCTGAACAGGGTAAAAGCGCTGAAGCCCACTGGGCACATATGGTGGTACACGGCACGCTGCATCTGCTGGGTTACGACCATATTGAAGACGACGAAGCGGACGAGATGGAAGGGCTGGAGACCGAGATAATGCTTGCTCTTGGGTATCCTGATCCGTACATTTCGGAGAAAGAAGACGCCTGAATCCTGAATTCAGTCAATCCTGCTGTCAGTACAGGCTACTGACAGCACCTATTCCTCACCAGAGAGATCTATAAAAACCGCCATGAGCGACGACCATTCTCAAAACAGCGATGCACCCAGTAGTAAAAAGGGATTTTTCTCCCTGTTGATCAACCAACTCTTTCACGGTGAACCAAAAAGCCGTGATGAGCTACTGGAGCTGATCCGCGACTCGAATAACAAAGAGCTGATTGACCAGGACACCCGCGACATGCTCGAAGGGGTACTGGATATTGCGGAGCAGCGCGTGCGTGACATCATGATCCCGCGCTCGCAAATGATCACCCTGAAACGTAATCAGAGCCTCGAAGAGTGTCTGGATGTCATTATCGAATCCGCCCATTCTCGTTTCCCGGTGATCAGCGAAGATAAAGATCATGTGGAAGGGATTCTGATGGCGAAAGATCTGCTGCCGTTTATGAGCAGCGAATCTGAGCCTTTCAGCATTGAGAAAGTGCTGCGTCCTGCGGTGGTTGTGCCTGAAAGTAAGCGTGTCGACCGGATGCTGAAAGAGTTCCGCTCCCAGCGTTACCACATGGCGATCGTCATTGATGAGTTTGGCGGTGTCTCCGGTCTGGTGACCATTGAAGACATCCTGGAGCTGATCGTCGGTGAAATTGAAGATGAGTATGACGACGAAGAAGATCGTGATATCCGTCAGCTCAACCGTCACACCTTTACCGTGCGTGCACTGACCGCCATTGAAGATTTCAACGAGGTGTTTGGCACCCAGTTCAGTGACGATGAAGTCGACACCATCGGTGGTCTGGTGATGCAGGGCTTCGGTCATCTGCCCGCTCGCGGTGAAAGCATCGAGATTGAGGGTTACCAGTTCAAGGTGGCGATGGCTGACAGCCGCCGCATCATCCAGGTTCACGTGACTATTCCGGAAAATTCGCCACAACCTCAACTGGAAGACGAATAAGTCTATGGCTTTAGCCTCACTCTACCCGCGTCAGCGGGTTCGCCTGCTGCTGGCTTTAATAACGGGTGCACTTGGCACCCTCGCCTTTTCTCCCTACGATTTCTGGCCCGCCGCACTGCTCTCGCTGTGCGGCTTACAGCTGCTGACTCTTAACCGCTCCAGCCCGCAGGCCAGCGCCATTGGGTTTGTCTGGGGTTTAGGTCTGTTCGGCAGTGGCATCAACTGGGTTTATGTCAGTGTCGCCACCTTTGGCGGCATGCCTGGCCCGGTCAATGTCTTTATCGTGGCGCTGCTGGCGGCTTATCTGGCGATCTACCCGGCGCTGTTTGCCGGCGTACTGAATCGCATCTGGCCGCGAACGACGCTGTGGCGCCTGGCGCTGGCGGCACCGGCATTGTGGCAAATCACCGAGTTCCTGCGCGGCTGGGTGCTGACCGGCTTTCCGTGGCTGCAGTTTGGTTACAGCCAGATCGATGGCCCGTTAAAAGGCCTGGCCCCGCTGGCGGGCGTAGAGACGCTGACCTTCCTGCTGATGGTGGTGGCTGGCCTGCTGGCTTATGCCCTGCAACAGCGCAACGTCAGAAGTCTGGGAGCAGCGCTGCTGCTGCTGGCATTGCCATGGCCGTTGCGCTACATCCAGTGGGTTCAGCCGATGCCCGAGCGGGCCGTCGAGGTGGCGCTGGTGCAGGGAAACATCCCGCAATCGATGAAGTGGGATCCGCAGCAGCTGCTCACTACCCTGCGCATTTACAACGGTCTGAGTCAGCCGCTGATGGGCAAAGCGCCGATTATTATCTGGCCTGAATCGGCAATTACCGATCTGGAGAGTAATCAGCAGCCGTTCCTGCGTTCGCTGGATGACGAACTGCGTGAGCGCGGCAGTTCGCTGATCACCGGCATTGTGGACTCCCGGCTGGAGCAGAACCGTTATCACGATTACAACACCGTAATCGTGCTGGGCGGTAAAGCGCCGTACAACTACTTCAGCGGCAATCGTTACCAGAAGAATCACCTGGTGCCGTTTGGCGAATTTGTGCCGCTGGCCGATCTGCTGCGTCCGCTGGCCCCGTTCTTCGATCTGCCGATGTCGGCATTCAGTCGTGGCAACTACCTCCAGCCGCAACTCAGCGTGGCGGGCTATAACCTGACCAGCGCCATCTGTTATGAGATCGTGCTGGGAGAACAGGTGCGGGCCAACTTCCATCCTGACACCAACTTCCTGCTCACCGTTTCGAACGATGCCTGGTTTGGTCACTCTATCGGCCCATGGCAGCACTTCCAGATGGCGAGGATGCGTGCGCTGGAACTGGGACGTCCGCTATTGCGCAGCACCAATAATGGTGTGACTGCAGTGGTCAATGCCAGTGGTGATGTGGAAGCCATGCTGCCGCAGTTTACCCGTGATGTGCTGACCAGCAAGGTTACGCCAACGCAGGGAGAAACCCCGTATGCGCGGGCTGGCATCTGGCCAGTATGGTCACTGACGCTGCTGGCGGCGGTGATAGCACTCCTGCGCCGTCGTCGATAACCTCCCCTACTGTGCTCACTGAAGGCGAAGCACGTGCTTCGCCTTTTTCATTGTGACTCTCCGGTTTTTTTCACTCCCCACGCCGCACACTCTGCTGTCTTTCTAACCCATAACCTCTTTCTGGCACGATGATTGCAAAATGTTTCACTGCTTTTCGCAAACAGGCTGATTGCAGGCGCTGATGCCGGGCGGGTTGCACCAAAACAATTGACGCTGCTGCACCATTAACGCGCAGGGTGAAAAAATTGCCTTTTTTTGGTGCGTATCACCTCGCAAAAAAGAAACTTTTTTGTTTCATTGCGTTAACAATCCGCTATGTTAATGACTCTTCTGCGCCCGTTTAAACCGCAGAATGAGCAGAAACGCAGCAGAAAACAGACACAACATCATAATCAGCGCAGGTTATATCCTGTGCCTTTTTCATACGAAGGAGTTGGAACATGCAACTACGCAAAGTGGCATTATCTCTTCTGCTGATCAGCGCAGCGGCGGGAGCGGCCCAGGCGGAAGATCTCAGCGGCACCCTGAAGAAGATCAATGACAATGGCGTCATTGTGGTCGGGCATCGCGAATCATCAGTTCCCTTTTCTTATTATGACAACCAGCAAAAAGTCGTCGGCTACTCACAGGCTTACTCAAACGCCATCGTTGAAGCGATTAAAGCAAAGCTGAACAAGCCTGATCTGCAGGTCAAAATGATCCCGATCACCTCACAAAACCGTATTCCGCTGCTGCAAAACGGCACCTACGATTATGAGTGTGGCTCGACCACCAATAACCTTGAGCGCCAGAAACAGGCCGCCTTCTCAGACACTATTTTTGTTATCGGCACCCGTCTGCTGGTGAAGAAAGATGGCCCGATCAAAGATTTCGCTGACCTGAAAGGCAAAACCGTAGTGGTGACCTCAGGTACCACCTCTGAAGTGCTGCTGCACAAACTCAACGACGAACAGAAACTGGATCTGCGCATCATCAGCGCAAAAGATCACGGTGACTCCTTCCGTACGCTGGAAACCGGTCGTGCCGTGGCCTTTATGATGGATGATGCCCTGCTGGCAGGCGAACGCGCCAAAGCCAAAAAGCCGGACAACTGGGAAATTCTGGGCACGCCACAGTCAAAAGAAGCCTATGGCTGCATGCTGCGTAAAGATGATCCGCAGTTCAAAGCGCTGGTGGATGAAACCATTGCTAAAGCTCAGACCTCTGGCCAGGCAGAAAAATGGTTCGACACCTGGTTCAAACAGCCGATTCCACCAAAGAACCTGAACATGAACTTTGAGCTCTCTGATGACATGAAAGCGCTGTTCAAAACACCAAATGATAAAGCACTGAATTAACAAAAAAATACCCAATGGATTTCAGATTGCATTGAGGCAGCAGAAAAATGACTCCCGATGAGCCTGCTCCGGTAAGTGATTCGGGTGAGTGAATGTAGCCAACAAAAATGCAGCCTGAAAGACGACGGGTATAACAAGGGCGGCCTGGCTGCCCTCTCGATTGCTGAAACCGCGGCATGGACAGACAGACTGACACGGGTCGTTCCCCTGAGTCAGGAAATAAAACGCCGTTCATCAATCTTCAGGGTAGCTTAGCTACCCTTTTTTTCCGGAGCTCGTTATGGGTATCGATTGGAACTGGGGCATATTCCTCGAACAGGCCCCGTTCGGTAACACGACCTACCTCGGCTGGCTGTGGTCCGGTTTTCAGGTGACAATTGCCGTCTCCTGCTGCGCCTGGATTATCGCCTTCTGTGTGGGTTCATTTTTCGGCATTCTGCGCACCGTGCCTAATCGCCTGCTGTCGACCATTGGCACCTGCTATGTCGAACTGTTTCGTAACATCCCACTGATCGTCCAGTTCTTCTTCTGGTATCTGGTGGCGCCCGAGCTGGTGGGCGAAAAGCTTGGCATGTGGTTTAAGTCTGAGCTGGATCCCAACATTCAGTTCTTCCTCTCCTCGATGATCTGTCTTGGCCTGTTTACCGCCGCCCGCGTCTGCGAGCAGGTGCGCGCAGCGATTCAGTCACTGCCGAGTGGACAGAAGAATGCCGGTCTGGCGATGGGCTTAACCCTGCCGCAGACCTATCGCTATGTACTGCTGCCGAATGCGTATCGCGTGATTGTGCCGCCGATGACCTCGGAAATGCTGAACCTGGTGAAGAACTCCGCTATCGCCTCCACCATTGGTCTGGTCGATATGGCGGCGCAGGCGGGCAAACTGCTCGACTATTCTGCCCACGCCTATGAATCCTTTACCGCCATTACGCTGGCCTACGTTGCGATTAACCTGGTGATTATGTTGTTGATGAGTCTGGTCGAGCGCAAAGTCCGGCTGCCAGGCAATGCGGGAGGCAAGTAATGTACGAGTTTGACTGGAGTTCGATTACACCCAGCCTGCCCTATCTGCTTAATGGCTTAGTGATCACCTTTAAGATCACGATTACCGCCGTGGTCTTCGGCATCCTGTGGGGCACACTGCTTGCGGTGATGCGCCTGTCGACGTTTAAGCCTATCAGCTGGTTCGCTAAAATTTACGTCAACCTGTTCCGCTCGGTGCCGCTGGTTATGGTGCTGCTGTGGTTCTATCTGGTCGTGCCGAGTTTTCTGCAGCAGGTGCTGGGGCTGTCGCCCAAAACGGATATCCGACTGATTTCAGCCATGGTCGCCTTTTCGCTGTTCGAAGCGGCGTACTACTCTGAAATTATTCGCGCCGGCATCATCAGTATCTCGCGTGGACAGGGCAGTGCGGCTCTGGCGCTGGGCATGACGCAGTGGCAGGCAATGCGACTGATCATCCTGCCACAGGCGTTTCGCGCCATGGTTCCGCTGTTACTGACGCAGGGTATCGTGCTGTTCCAGGATACCTCGCTGGTTTATGTCTTAAGCCTGGCGGACTTCTTCCGTACCGCATCCACCATTGGTGAGCGTGATGGCACCCAGGTTGAAATGGTTCTGTTTGCAGGTCTTGTCTACTTCGTTATCAGCCTGAGCGCATCGCTGTTGGTCAGCTATCTAAAAAGAAAAAGGACGGTTTAAATGATTAGCCTGAAAAATGTTTCTAAGTGGTATGGTCACTTTCAGGTGCTGACCGACTGCTCAACCGACGTCAAAACCGGTGAAGTGGTGGTGGTGTGCGGCCCGTCCGGCTCCGGTAAATCAACGCTGATCAAAACGGTGAACGGCCTTGAGCCGATTCAGCAGGGCGTGATTGCGGTGAACGGCACCGAGGTGAATAACAAAAAGACTAATCTTGCGCAGCTTCGCAGCCAGGTCGGGATGGTGTTCCAGCACTTCGAGCTGTTTCCGCATCTTAGCATTATCAACAACCTGGTTCTGGCGCAGGTGAAAGTGCTGAAGCGCGACAAAGCGGCAGCCCGCGATAAAGGGCTGAAGCTGCTGAAGCGTGTGGGTCTTTCCGCCCATGCTGAGAAGTTTCCCGGCCAGCTCTCAGGCGGTCAGCAGCAGCGTGTGGCGATTGCGCGAGCGCTCTGCATGGACCCTATCGCGATGCTGTTTGATGAACCCACCTCCGCGCTGGATCCGGAAATGATCAACGAAGTGCTGGATGTGATGGTTGAACTGGCACAGGAAGGGATGACGATGATGGTGGTGACCCATGAGATGGGCTTCGCCCGTAAGGTTGCCAATCGCGTGATCTTTATGGATGAAGGGAAAATTATCGAAGACACCAACAAAGATGACTTCTTTAATAACCCACAGTCTGAGCGCGCTAAAGATTTCCTCGCAAAAATCCTGCACTAAACCTGACGAACAGGCGGGTCACCCAGGGTGGCCCGCTTCATTTAGCTACGCCGCACTATCAGGGTTCAAAAGGCTGACGCTGAAACTGGTCATTGCCGCATTCCGGACAACGTGACAGCGTTTCAGGCGTGTAGATTGCCCGGGTGAACTGGCATTTCTCACAGACCAGATTGCCCAGCCCCACCACTTCCCCACTCTGATAAACCCCGTGATGATGCAGATCCTGGAAGACCTCTCGCCACTCCAGCTGACTTTTATCGGTGATATCCGCCAGCTCTTTCCAGACGCTCTCACGGATGATGCGCATAAACAGTGAGTCCGCCAGCGGTTCTTCCACATCGGTGTAGCTGCGTGCAAACTCGCCCAGATCACGGCGCACTGAGCTGAGCGCCTGGTCAATCTCCTGTTCCGTCATATCATCGCGCACCAGCAACTGGCTTCGTCGCCCGGCAATCAGCTCATCAAGGTTACGATCGCCCTGACGGAGACGTTCAGTCA
This sequence comes from Pantoea sp. Ft-CA_14, assembly GCF_024520875.1. NCBI lineage: Bacteria > Pseudomonadati > Pseudomonadota > Gammaproteobacteria > Enterobacterales > Erwiniaceae > Pantoea > Pantoea sp. Ft-CA_14. The sequence goes on from NZ_JALNPM010000006.1 coordinate 238,317, forward strand.
ATACGGCTAACGACTCGCGATATTCCTGAGCCACTTTATTCATTTTGTTCTCCTTTATGCAGACCCTCGCTGAACTAAGTTTAGTCGTAATGTTGCTTTTGCCGTGTCGTCTGTACAGTGAATTACAAAAGGGTGAAGGCTCTGACGCTTTCGGCAGAAATCGTGCCGGCAAAAGTGGGAAGTGTTGTTGATACGCGGCCTTATGGGTATGCTATGCGGATCTTAGAGCCAGAAAAATGTTTTTCATAAAGGACCACAGGCAGCCATGCAAGAGCAATACCGCCCGGAAGAAATTGAATCCCGTGTGCAGCAGCACTGGGATGAAAACGAAACGTTTAAAGTGACTGAGCAGGAAGGTAAAGAGAAATACTATTGCCTCTCCATGTTGCCCTATCCTTCTGGCCGCCTGCACATGGGCCACGTTCGTAACTACACCATCGGCGACGTAATCGCGCGTTATCAGCGTATGCTCGGCAAAAACGTACTACAGCCGATTGGCTGGGATGCTTTCGGCCTGCCTGCGGAAGGCGCTGCGGTGAAAAACAACACCGCTCCGGCCCCGTGGACTTACGACAATATCGCCTACATGAAAAACCAGCTCAAACTGCTGGGCTTTGGCTATGACTGGAGTCGTGAACTGGCAACCTGCCAGCCAGAGTACTATCGCTGGGAACAGTGGTTCTTTACCAAACTGTATGAAAAAGGCCTGGTCTATAAAAAGACCTCTGCCGTGAACTGGTGCCCGAACGATCAGACGGTGCTGGCGAACGAGCAGGTGATTGACGGCTGCTGCTGGCGCTGCGACACCAAAGTTGAGCGTAAAGAGATCCCGCAGTGGTTTATCAAAATCACCGATTATGCGGAAGAGCTGCTGAACGACCTGGATACGCTGGAAGAGTGGCCTGAGCAGGTCAAAACCATGCAGCGTAACTGGATTGGCCGCTCTGAAGGTGTCGAAATCACCTTCGATGTGGCTGACAGCGAAGAGAAGGTCACCGTCTACACCACCCGCCCGGATACCTTTATCGGCGCAACCTATGTTGCCGTTGCCGCAGGCCATCCGCTGGCGACCCAGGCGTCGGTCAATAATCCGGCGCTGGCTGACTTTATCGCTGAATGCCGCAATACCAAAGTGGCCGAAGCCGATATGGCGACCATGGAGAAGAAAGGCATGGCGACCGGCCTGTCTGTTGTTCATCCGCTGACCGGCGAGCTTATCCCGGTCTGGGTTGCCAACTTCGTACTGATGGAATATGGCACCGGCGCTGTGATGGCGGTTCCGGCGCACGATCAGCGCGACTGGGAGTTTGCCACTAAATATGATCTGCCGATTAAGCCGGTCATCCTGAATCTGGATGGTTCCATTCCTGATGTCAGCATCGCGGCGATGACTGACAAAGGTGCGCTGTTCAACTCAGGTGAGTTTAACGGCATGGATCACGCCACCGGTTTTAACGCCATTGCGGATTCGCTGGCGGCAAAAGGCGTGGGCGTGCGTAAAGTGAACTACCGCCTGCGCGACTGGGGTGTCTCCCGTCAGCGCTACTGGGGTGCCCCTATCCCGATGGTGACGCTGGAAGATGGCACCGTTATGCCTGCACCAGAAGACCAGTTGCCGGTGATCCTGCCGGAAGATGTGGTGATGGATGGCATTACCAGCCCAATCAAAGCGGATCCGGAGTGGGCTAAAACCACGGTAAACGGCCAGCCAGCCCTGCGTGAAACCGACACCTTTGACACCTTCATGGAGTCTTCCTGGTACTACGCGCGTTATACCTGCGCCAGCTACAAGGAAGGCATGCTGGATCCGGCTGCGGCAAACTACTGGCTGCCGGTCGATCAGTATGTGGGCGGTATTGAACACGCCATCATGCACCTGATGTATTTCCGCTTCTTCCACAAGCTGCTGCGTGACGCGGGCCTGGTGAACTCCAATGAGCCAGCCAAACGTCTGCTGTGCCAGGGCATGGTGCTGGCTGACGCCTTCTACTACCTTGGTGCCAACGGCGAGCGTAACTGGGTTTCACCGGTTGACGTTGAGGTTGAGCGGGATGAGAAAGGCCGCATTGTTAAAGCCACAGACACGCAGGGCCGCGAAGTGATCTACGCGGGCATGAGCAAAATGTCGAAGTCGAAAAACAACGGCATCGACCCACAGCTGATGGTTGAGCGTTACGGCGCGGATACCGTGCGTCTGTTTATGATGTTTGCTTCACCGGCGGATATGACGCTGGAGTGGCAGGAGTCGGGCGTTGAAGGGGCGAACCGCTTCCTGAAACGTGTCTGGAAGCTGGTCTTCGAGCATACACAGAAAGGTGCGACCGTGCCACTGGATGTGGAGAGCCTGAATGACGAGCAGAAATCGCTGCGTCGCGATCTGCACAAAACCATCGCCAAAGTGGCGGATGATATTGGCCGTCGTCAGACTTTCAACACCGCCATTGCGGCGATCATGGAGCTGATGAACAAACTGGCACGCGCCCCGCAGGAAAGCGAGCAGGATCGCGCCCTGATGCAGGAAGCGCTGCTGGCCATCGTCCGTCTGCTCTATCCGTTTACCCCGCACGCCTGCTATGTTCTGTGGCAGACGCTGGGTGGCGAAGGCACTATCGATGAAGCGAGCTGGCCGGTTGCGGATGAAGCCGCTATGGTTGAAGATTCGCTGCTGGTAGTGGTTCAGGTTAACGGTAAAGTGCGCGGTAAAATCACCGTGCCAGCCGATGCAACACAGGAACAGGTTCAGGCACGCGCTGCGCAGGAGCATCTGGTAGCGAAGTATCTGGACGGCGTGACTATCCGTAAAGTCATTTATGTACCGGGCAAACTGCTTAACCTGGTCGTAGGTTAAGTTCAGGAGGAACTGTGCGACATCCGATTATCAGGCTGTTTGTCATGCTGGCGGTGGTGATCACCGCTGGCTGTGGTTTTCATCCGCGCGGCACCACTCAGGTGCCCAGCGAACTGAAAACCCTGATTGTTTCAACCGGCGATCCTTATGGGCCGCTGGCGCGTACTGTGCGTCAGCAGCTGCGTATCAACGATGTCAAAATTGTTGAAGACAGCAAACAGAATCGCACCGATATTCCGACGCTGCGCCTGGGGCCTGAATCCTCGGGCCGTAACACGGCTTCGGTCTTTATCAGCGGCACCACTGCCGAGTATCAGCTGGTGATGACCCTCACGGCGCAGGTGCTGCTGCCGGGCAAAGGTATCTATCCTATCAGCACCACGGTTTATCGGTCATTCTTCGATAACCCGAACGCTGCGCTGGCAAAAGATGCCGAGCAGGATCTGATTACGCAGGAGATGCGTCAGCGTGCTGCTGAACAGCTGGTACGTAAACTGCTGACGGTACACGCCGCGCAGATCAACAGCAAAGAGACCTTACCGGCGTCAGTGATTCCGGTGCCGGGTCAGGGTTCACAGGAAGCGCCCACTTCCTCTGCTACCAGCCTGCAATGATCAGGATTTATCCTGAGCAACTCAGCGCGCAGCTCCGTGAGGGGCTGCGCGCCTGTTATTTGTTAGCCGGTAACGAACCGCTGCTGCTGCAGGAAAGTTCAGATGCGATTCGCGTCGCCGCAACCGCGCAGGGATTCGAAGAACATTTTAGTTTTACGCTGGATGCACAGACTGACTGGGAGAGCCTGTTCGTCAGTTGCCAGTCACTGAGTCTGTTTGCTCAGCGTCAGACCATGACGCTGCAATTCCCCGATAATGGCCCCAACGCCGCGATGTCAGAACAGCTGGTTAAGCTGTCGCAGTTGCTGCACGCCGATATTCTGCTGATCTGCCGGATGGCGAAGCTGACCAAAGCGCAGGAAAACAGCGCCTGGTTTAAAGCGTTGTCCGCCTCTGCGGTACTGGTGCCCTGTCAGACGCCTGAACAGGCGCAACTGCCACGCTGGGTCGTTAATCGCGCTAAGGCGCTGAAATTATCGGTGGATGACGCGGCCGTGCAGCTGTTGTGTTACTGCTATGAAGGCAATCTGCTGGCGCTGGCGCAGGCGCTGGAGCGACTCTCGCTGCAGTGGCCCGACGGCAAGCTGACCCTGCCCCGGGTTGAAGAGGCGGTCAGTGATGCCGCGCACTTTACTCCTTTCCACTGGGTGGATGCCCTGCTGGCGGGAAAAAGCCGCCGCGCCCTGCATATTCTGCATCAGCTGGAGAAAGAAGAGAGCGAAGTGGTGATACTGCTGCGTACGCTGCAGCGTGATCTGCTGACGCTGCTGCATCTGCAACGCCACCAGACAGCGCAGCCGCTGCGTACGCTGATGGATCAGCAGCGCATCTGGCAGAACCGCCGCGCGCTGTTTACCGACGCGCTGCAACGACTGGATGCCACGCGTCTGCAACGCGCCATTCATCTGCTGAGTCAGATTGAGATCACCCTGAAGCAGGATTATGGACAGCCGGTGTGGCCGCAGTTACAGACCCTGACGCTGCTGCTCAGCAGTCGTGCTTTTCCGACGAGCTTTGCCCATGTCTGAGTTACACGCACTGTTTGGCGGCACCTTTGATCCGATTCATTTTGGCCATCTGCGCCCGGTCGAAGCGCTGGCGCAACAGACCGGCCTGCAGCGTGTGACGCTGCTGCCCAACAATGTGCCGCCGCATCGTCCGCAACCGGAAGCCAGCGCTGCCCAGCGGGTTGCTATGCTGCGCTGCGCTATCCGCGACCTGCCGCTGTTTGAGATCGATACCCGGGAGCTGGAACGCGACACGCCGTCCTGGACCGTGACCACCCTGGAAGCCTGGCGCACCGAGCGCGGTGCAGAGCAGCCGCTGGGATTTATTATTGGTCAGGATTCATTGCTGAGCTTATCAAAATGGCATCGCTGGCAGGATCTGCTGTCACTCTGCCATCTGCTGGTGTGCCAGCGCCCCGGCTATCCGACCCGGTTCGACTCGCCTGACATGCAGCGCTGGCTTGAGCAACACCTCGCTCAGGATATCCGGCAGCTGCATCAGCAGCCCGCAGGCCATATCTGGCTGGCGGACACCCCTCTCTATGACATTTCGGCCACTGAAATTCGCCGCCGTCGCCACCAGAATCAGTCCTGCGACGATCTGTTGCCCGCTGCGGTTATCGATTATATCGACCGCGAAGGCTTATATCGCGACTGATCCGGGCATGCTATACTACGCCGCTTAATTTTTTGGCTGCACTCTCCGGGCTTACAGCCGGCTCGTTACCACCAGATTCCAAGGGGAACCTTTTGCAAGGTAAAGCACTCCAAGAGTTCGTTATTGATAAGATTGATGATCTCAAAGGCCAGGACATTGTCACCATCGACGTTCAGGGCAAATCCAGCATCACCGATTTCATGATCATCTGCACCGGCACCTCCACGCGTCATGTGACTTCGATCGCAGAACACGTAGAGCAGGAGTCGCGTTTAGCAGGCCTGATGCCATTAGGCATTGAAGGTAAAAGCGCGGCAGACTGGGTCGTGGTCGATCTGGGTGATGTCATCGTGCATGTGATGCAGGAAGAGAGTCGCCAGCTGTATGAGCTGGAAAAACTCTGGGGCTAATCGGTGAAACTGCAACTTGTTGCCGTCGGCACGAAAATGCCTGACTGGGTGCAGACCGGTTTTATGGAATATCTGCGCCGCTTCCCGAAAGATATGCCGCTTGAGCTGACCGAAGTGACCGCAGGTAAACGCGGTAAAAATGCTGATATCAAACGCATTCTTGAAAAAGAGGGTGAAGCGATGTTAGCGGCGGTCGGCAAAGGCAATCGCATCGTCACGCTGGATATTCCTGGTCATCCGTGGGAAACCCCGCAGCTGGCACAGCAGATTGAACGCTGGAAGCTGGATGGTCGCGATGTCAGCCTGCTGATTGGCGGGCCTGAAGGCCTGGCCCCCGCCTGTAAAGCGGCGGCAGAGCAGAGCTGGTCACTGTCAGCATTGACGTTGCCCCATCCGCTGGTGCGCGTGCTGGTAGCCGAAAGTCTGTATCGGGCCTGGAGCATAACGACAAATCATCCTTATCATCGTGAATGACCGATCAGCCCACATCAGACATGACAAGTAGCGGATGAAATTACAAAGCAACGCCTTTCGCGATTACAGCGCCGAACAGAAACTCTTTGTCCGTCGGGCCTTTATCGCCTTCGTCGGTATCTTACTGCTCTCTTCAGTACTGGTGGTTAATCTTTACCACCTGCAGATCCTTCGCTTTGATGATTACAGCACCCGCTCCAACCAGAACCGTATCAAACTGGTGCCTGTGGCCCCCAGCCGCGGCATAATTTACGATCGTACCGGCACGCCGCTGGCGCTGAACCGCACCATCTATCAGGCAGAACTGGTTCCGGAAAAAGTAGATAATCTGCAACAGACCCTGGAAAACTTACGCCCGATTCTTGAGCTGACTGACGACGACCTCGAAAACTTCCAGAAAGAGCGTAAACGCTCGCGTCGGTTCACCTCTATCCCGGTTAAAACCGGTCTGAATGACGTGCAGGTCGCGCGCTTTGCGGTCAATCAGTACCGCTTCCCCGGCGTGGAAGTTAAAGGTTACCAGCGCCGCTACTACCCTTACGGTGCCACGCTGACGCATGTGGTCGGCTACGTCTCAAAAATCAACGATCGTGACGTTGCACGCCTCGACAAAGAGGGCATATGGCCTAACTACGCCGCGACGCACGACATCGGTAAGCTGGGCATTGAAGCCTATTACGAAAATTTGCTGCACGGCAAAACCGGCTTTGAAGAGGTTGAGGTCAACAACCGTGGCCGGGTCATTCGCCAGCTGCATGAGGAGTCCCCTCAGGCAGGCCGTGATATCTATCTGACTATCGATCTCAAACTGCAGCAATATGTCGAGACCCTGCTGGCGGGCAGTCGCGCGGCCGTCGTGGTCAGCGATCCGCGCACCGGCGAAATCCTCGCCATGGTCTCAACGCCCAGCTATGACGCCAACATGTTTGTCGACGGTATTTCCAGTAAGGATTACCGCGGCCTGCTGGAAGATGAAAACCGCCCGCTCTATAACCGTGCGATTCAGGCTGCCTATCCACCGGCTTCGACGGTTAAACCTTATGTGGCGGTCTCTGCCCTGAGTGCTGGCGTGATTAACCGTAATACCAGCCTGTTTGATCCCGGCTGGTGGCAGCTTCCCGGTTCAGAAAAACGCTTCCGCGACTGGAAAAAATGGGGCCACGGACGTCTGAACGTCACCAAAGCGCTGGAAGAGTCTGCCGACACCTTCTTCTATCAGGTTGCCTATGACATGGGTATCGACCGGCTGTCGGAGTGGATGAATAAATTTGGTTACGGCAGCCGTACCGGCATCGATTTACCGCAGGAGAGCGCCGGTAACATGCCGACCCGCGACTGGAAACAGAGACGCTTTAAAAAGCCGTGGTATCAGGGCGATACTATTCCGGTGGGGATCGGACAGGGTTACTGGACCGCCACGCCGTTGCAGATGAACAAAGCGATGATGATTCTCATCAACGACGGCGTCGTCAAGGTGCCGCATATGCTGCGCGCCACCCGCGAAGGCCGCACCCTGGTGCCCTATCGCCAGCCGCCTGAAGCCCCGATTGGTGATATCCATTCCGGCTACTGGGAAATTGCCAAAGATGGCATGTATGGCGTGGCGAACCGGCCCAACGGCACCGCGCACAAGAGCTTCGCCGATGCGCCCTATAAAATCGCCGCCAAGTCCGGTACGGCGCAGGTCTTTGGCCTGAAAGAGAACGAAACCTATAACGCCCATAAAATTGCTGAACGATTACGCGACCATAAATTAATGACCGCGTTTGCCCCTTATGACAAACCTCGGGTCGCCGTGACCATTATCCTGGAAAACGGTGGCGCCGGTCCGGCTGTCGGCACCGTCATGCGCCAGATTCTGGATCACATTATGTTGGGTGATAACAATACAGTCCTGCCGGACGCCGCTCCTGTGCCGCCCGGTTATGAAGGTGAATAAACATGTCGATGCAAGATAGTCCGCAGAAACGTTCGATCTGGATGCGCATCCACATCGATCCGCTGTTTATGCTGATCATTCTCGGCCTGCTGACCTACAGCGCTGTGGTGATCTGGAGCGCCAGTGGTCAGGACCCCGGCATGATGGAGCGTAAACTCGGTCAGATCGCGATGGGGCTGGTCATCATGATTGTGCTGGCGCAGGTACCGCCGCGCGTCTATGAAGGCTGGGCGCCCTATCTCTATATTGTCTGCGTCATTCTGCTGGTGGCGGTGGATGCCTTTGGGCAGATCAGTAAAGGCGCTCAACGCTGGCTCGATCTCGGCTTTGTGCGTTTTCAGCCCTCTGAGATTGCCAAGATAGCGGTGCCTTTAATGGTGGCGCGCTTTATCAATCGCGATGTCTGTCCGCCAACGCTGAAAAATACCGGCATTGCTCTGATTCTGATCTTCCTGCCCACCCTGCTGGTGGCGGCACAGCCCGATCTCGGCACCTCAATTCTGATTGCCGCCTCCGGCTTGTTTGTGCTGTTCCTCTCGGGTATGAGCTGGAAACTGATTGGCGTAGCCGTGTTGCTGGTCGCCGCCTTTATCCCGATTTTGTGGTTTTTCCTGATGCACGATTATCAGCGTGACCGCGTGATGATGCTGCTCGACCCGGAAACAGATCCGCTGGGAGCGGGTTATCACATTATCCAGTCGAAAATTGCTATTGGCTCAGGAGGTCTGCGCGGTAAAGGCTGGCTGCAGGGCACCCAGTCTCAGCTGGAGTTTTTGCCGGAACGTCATACTGACTTTATCTTTGCGGTTCTGGCCGAAGAGTTAGGCCTGGTTGGCGTGCTGCTGCTGCTGGCCCTTTATCTGCTGCTGATCATGCGGGGATTGGTGGTGGCAGCACGGGCGCAGACCACCTTTGGCCGGGTAATGGCGGGCGGTTTAATGCTGATTTTATTCGTTTATGTTTTCGTTAACATTGGCATGGTTAGTGGTATCTTACCGGTAGTTGGCGTGCCGCTGCCGCTGGTCAGTTATGGCGGCTCCGCGCTTATCGTGCTTATGGCGGGATTTGGCATTGTGATGTCGATCCACACTCACCGAAAAATGTTATCTAAAAGTGTCTAAGAGGCTGCAGATGCGTAAGGAATGGCTTGGCGTTGCACTGGCATCACTGGTTCTGGCGGCCTGTACCACGCCGGAACCCCAAAATACGGCGCCGCCGCAACCGGCTTACAATGGACCGGTGGTGGAGATTCCAGGCGTTGAGCCACGTTATGAGCCGATCAATCCGGGCACCAGCCAGGATTACAGCGTGAACGGCAAAAATTATCGCGTCATCAAAGATCCGTCGAACTACAGTGAAGTCGGCCTGGCCACCTGGTACGGCGAAGAGGCGCAGGGCAACCGCACCGCTACCGGCGAAGCCTACGATCCTGATGCACTGACCGCGGCCCACCCTACTCTGCCGCTGCCGAGCTATGTGCGCGTGACCAATATCGCGAATGGCCGTCAGATTGTGGTGCGCGTTAACGATCGCGGCCCTTACACGCCAGGACGCATTATCGACCTGTCGCGGGCTGCCGGTGACCGCCTGAATATCTCCAACAATTCGCGCGTGCGGGTTGATTACATCAAGGTCGCCCCAGACGGTTCGCTCTCTGGCCCCGGCACCATCGGGACCGTCGTGGCAAAACAGAGCTACTCTCTGCCTGCCCGTCCGGACCTGAGTGGTGGCGCGGTGATGAACGGCGGCAGCGCAGCCCCCTCAGAGCCGCCTGCGCAAAATGTTGAGGCCATCAGCAACAGTACGCTGCAAAGCGGTGACAACATGGGCGCGCCGGTGCAGAGCAGCGGCTTTCTTGGTGCACCCCAGCCATTAGCGACCGGCGTACTGGAAGGTAACGAACCGCCAGCCGCCGCACCCGCCAGTTCCGCACCGGCAGTCAGCAATGCTGCTCCCGCAGCAGCCAGCGCCGCGCCTGCAGCCAGCAATGGTGGTGCCGACGGATATGTGGTGCAGGTCGGTGCGCTGAATGACCCGGCGCGTGCCCAGCAGATGATGAAAAGCCTGAGCCAGCGTTATGGCGTGCCCGGTAAGGTAGAAGACGCGGGCAACAATGTGTATCGCGTTCAGCTCGGCGGCTACACCTCCCGCGCCGAAGCGGCTGCGCTGCAACAGCGCCTGAGCAGTGAAGGCCACGCCGCCTCATTTATTACTAACACGCGTCGCTGAACCGTTTGTCAGACAGCTGCACGTTACGTCTGCTAACAACCCAATCATCACGTCCGGTGCCAGTTAATCTGGCATTGGGTATGATGAGTGACATTTTCAACCTCAAACTCACGGATGTTGTAGTCCTACACATGAACACGCTGAAATCATCTCGTTTGCTGAAACGCCTGACAGTGGGATCACTGATCGCTTTCTCTCTCAGCCATGCTGCTATTGCTGATGACGTCAATCTCAAGACCATGATTCCGGGCGTGCCGGACATTGATGCCGAAGCGTACGTCCTTATCGACTACAACTCAGGCAAAGTGCTGGCAGAGAAAAATGCCGATGCACGCCGCGATCCTGCCAGTCTGACCAAGATGATGACCAGCTATGTCATTGGTCAGGCCGTTAAAGCGGGTAAAATTCATCAGGACGATATGGTCACCGTCGGCCCGGATGCCTGGGCGACCGGCAACCCGGTGTTCAAAGGCTCCTCGCTGATGTTCCTGAAGCCAGGCGACCGCGTGCCGGTCTCTCAGCTGACCCGTGGGATTGTGCTGCAGTCCGGTAACGATGCCTGTGTTGCAATGGCTGACTATGTCGCTGGCAGCCAGGATGCGTTCGTTAATCTGATGAACAACTACGTCAAAGCGATTGGCCTGCAGAATACCCACTTCCAGACCGTTCATGGTCTGGACGCGGAAGGTCAGTACAGCTCCGCGCGCGATATGGCGTTGATCGGTCAGGCGCTGATCCGTGACGTGCCGGAAGAGTATGCTGTCTATAAAGAGAAAGAGTTCACCTTCAATAATATCCGTCAGATGAACCGTAACGGTCTGCTGTGGGATACCAACCTGAATGTGGACGGCATCAAAACCGGTCATACCAACTCAGCCGGTTACAACCTGGTGGCGTCTGCGACTGAAGGCCAGATGCGCCTGATTTCTGCTGTGATGGGCGGTCATACCTACAAAGGCCGTGAAACTGAGAGTAAGAAACTGCTGACCTGGGGCTTCCGTTTCTTTGAAACCGTGGCGCCACTGAAAGCGGGCAAAGAGTTCGCCTCTGAGCCAGTCTGGTTCGGCGATAACGACCGTGTGCAGCTGGGCGTGGAAAAAGATGCTTACCTGACCATCCCACGTGGCCGCATGAAAGATCTGAAAGCCAGCTATGTGCTGACCAACACGGAACTGCATGCACCACTGAAGAAAAATCAGGTGGTCGGCAGCATCAACTTCCAGCTGGATGGCAAGACTATCGAACAGCGTCCGCTGGTGGTACTGAACGAGATCTCTGAAGGAGGTTTCTTTGGCCGTATCGTTGATTACATCAAGCTGATGTTCCATCACTGGTTCGGTTAAGCGTGGCGGGTGATTGAAAAATCACCCCTTCGCCCCCATTACACGATATTATGTTGCTCCCGCTCAGGCGGGAGCCTGTTTTTTATGCACCGGAGTTAATATGAAAACCAAACTGAATGAGCTGCTCGAATTTCCTACCCCATTTACCTACAAAGTAATGGGTCTGGCACAACCGGAGCTGGTTGATCAAGTGGTTGAAGTGGTGCAACGCCATGCGCCAGGCGACTACAGCCCTGAAGTTAAGCCGAGCAGCAAAGGCAACTATCACTCCGTCAACATCACTATCACCGCCACCCACATCGAGCAGGTAGAACGCCTGTACGAAGAGCTGGGCAACATCGAAATTGTGCGGATGGTACTGTAATTTACGGGTCGGCAAGGCGCCTCTGCCTGACGGTTTGCCGACGTTATCCTCAGCGTTATTTCTTTTAGCGGGCTATCGTTTTGTCAGTTGAAACTCTTCTTGTCCGCCAGTCAGGTCTGCGCGACTGGCAATCTGTCTCCGACGCCATGCATCACTATACCGACCAGCGCAACGACCAGAGTCGTGATGAAATCTGGCTGGTTGAACATCCTCCGGTCTTTACTCAGGGTCAGGCGGGCAAAGCAGAGCATCTGCTGATGCCAGGCGAGATCCCGGTGGTGCAGAGTGACCGTGGGGGTCAGGTCACCTATCACGGGCCAGGACAGCAGGTGATGTACGTCCTGATCGATGTGAAACGCCGTAAGCTCGGCGTACGCCAGCTGGTGACCATTCTGGAAGAGACGGTTATCGCCACCCTGGCAGAGTTTGGCGTCAGCGCCCGCGCCCGTGCTGATGCACCTGGCGTCTACGTCGGGGAAGAGAAGATCTGCTCACTGGGATTACGAATCCGTAAAGGCTGCTCGTTTCACGGTCTGGCGTTGAATGTTGCCATGGATTTGTCGCCCTTCCTGCGCATCAATCCCTGTGGTTACGCCGGCATGAGCATGACCCAGTTGAAAAATTTCCAGCCAGAGGTGACGACGGAGCAGGTACACTCTCCGCTGGTCAGCGCGTTTGCGCGGCTGTCAGGTTATGAAAATGTTGAATGGATTTCAGGGGATCTCCCTGTTAAACCTTAACGCAGAATGCGAATTTACAAATATGTAACTTATCCGCGCTGACTGTGGCTGCTTCGCAGGCGATGTGATGATATAATTTTTGCACTTTTTTCAAATAAAGTTGAAAGCAGCCTTCCCGGTTTGAGTGGGAACGCTTTCAAATCGCAATCCGACCGGAACCTGCTGATTTATGAGTAAACCAATTCAGATGGAACGCGGCGTCAAATATCGTGACGCAGACAAAATGGCGCTGATCCCGGTGAAAACCGTGGCTGTTGAACGGCAGGAGATGTTGCGTAAGCCGGAATGGATGAAAATCAAGCTGCCAGCTGACTCCAGTCGTATTCAGGGCATTAAGGCCGCGATGCGTAAAAACGGGCTGCACTCAGTCTGTGAAGAGGCATCCTGTCCTAACCTCGCCGAATGCTTCAACCACGGCACCGCCACCTTTATGATCCTTGGCGCAATCTGTACCCGTCGTTGTCCGTTCTGCGATGTGGCACATGGCCGCCCCAATGCCCCTGACGCTAACGAACCCGCTAAACTGGCGCAGACGATTGCCGATATGGGCCTCCGCTACGTGGTGATCACCTCGGTTGACCGCGATGATTTGCGTGATGGTGGCGCACAGCACTTTGCCGACTGCATCAGCGCGATTCGCGAAAAAAATCCGACGATCAAAATTGAAACGCTGGTGCCGGACTTCCGTGGCCGTATGGATCGCGCGCTGGAGATTCTCACCGCGACGCCACCGGATGTGTTTAACCACAATCTGGAAAACGTACCGCGCGTCTACCGCCAGGTGCGTCCGGGCGCGAACTACGAGTGGTCACTGAAGCTGCTTGAACGTTTCAAAGAGGCGCATCCTCACATCCCGACAAAATCGGGTCTGATGGTGGGCCTGGGCGAAACCAATGCCGAAATCGTTGAGGTGATGCGCGATCTGCGTCGCCACGGTGTCACCATGCTGACGCTGGGCCAGTATCTGCAGCCGAGCCGCCACCACCTGCCGGTTCAGCGCTACGTCAGCCCGGCTGAGTTCGATGAGATGAAAGAAGAAGCGATGGCGATGGGCTTTACCCATGCCGCGTGCGGTCCGTTTGTCCGCTCTTCCTATCACGCGGATATGCAGGCCAAAGGCGAAGAAGTGAAATAAGCACGCTTTTACTTCAGGAAGCCCGAAAAACAAAAAACCAGACTGGAAACAGTCTGGTTTTTTTTATCTGTGCCTGAAATAAAAAGTAACAGTTATTTGCAGCAAATAACCGATTAATCTTTATGAACGACGCGTTCTGCCGGCACGTCTTCAGCCGCAGTTCGGGTTGCGCTGGTATCTTCATCTTTCATGGCTTTTTTAAAGCCCTTGATTGCGGAGCCCAGATCGCCACCCAGTGAGCGCAACTTGTTGGTACCAAAAAGCAGTACGATAAGCGCACCGATAATCAGCAGCTTGGCAATACTGATACCTTCCATATTTAACCTTTCAACTTTATCGAATCACGGTGACTGATATTTACGCGCAGTTTGCCTGCGGCGACAACTGGAATCTGTAACAGAGTAAGATCTCAGATGAAGCGACTCAGGAACGCCTGGGTGCGCGGATGCTGTGGATTCGCGATCACCTCTTCAGGCGTGCCCTGCTCCACCACCACCCCCCCATCCATAAAAACCACGCGATCGGCGGCTTCCCGCGCAAAGCTAATCTCATGAGTCACCACGATCATCGTTAATCCCTGGTCGGCCAGGGTACGCATGGTCGCCAGCACTTCGCCCACCAGTTCCGGATCGAGCGCGGAGGTCGGCTCATCAAACAGCATCAGCTGCGGCTTGATCGCCAGCGCCCGCGCAATCGCCACACGCTGTTGCTGTCCGCCCGAGAGGTGACGTGGCCAGGCGTCCGCTTTATCGCTTAACCCCACCGTCGCCAGCAGCGATCGGGCATGGGCCATAGCCTCCTGACGCGGGAATTTATGCACGCCGATGGGCGCTTCAGTGATGTTCTGCAGCACGGTCATATGGGGGTAGAGATTGAACTGCTGAAACACCATGCCAATTTTCTGGCGCTGACGGGCGATCTGGCGTGGCGACAACCGGTGCAGCACATGCCCTTTAAGTACATAACCGATCTGCTCATCACCGACCCGAATCGATCCGGCGTTCATCTCTTCAAGATGATTGATGCAGCGCAGAAACGTGGATTTACCGGAACCAGATGGCCCGAGGATCACCACTACTTCACCGGGCCAGACATCCAGATCGATCCCTTTCAGAACCTGATTGTCGCCGTAATTCTTCTGCACGTTGCGGGCGCAGACCAGGGGTTCACGCTGACTCATTGCTCCTCCTGCTGGGGTTGCACGTTAGCCGCGATGGTGGCGCGTCTGGGGGCGCTGGCCACCCGACGAGTGCCACGCGCGTAGTAACGCTCGATGGCGGACTGGCCCAGATTGAGGATCGAGGTGATCAGCAGATACCAGATCACCGCCACCATCAGCATCGGGATGATCTCGAAGGTACGGTTGTAGATCGCCTGCACCGAGTAGAGCAGATCGCCCATTGCGATCACGCTGACCAGCGACGTCGCCTTGATCATGCTGATCAGCTGGTTGCCGGTGGGCGGAATAATCGATCGCATCGCCTGAGGAATGATGATGCGCCGCAGCGCCCGTGAACGACTCATGCCAAAGGCCTGGGTAGTCTCTACCTGACCGTTATCCACCGACAGCAGACCGGCGCGAATAATTTCCGCCATATAGGCCGCTTCATTCAGCGCCAGCCCGGCAATAGCGGCTGTCAGTGGGGTGATCAGATCGTTGGTATTCCAGCTGGCCAGCGTGATATCGGTCCACGGCAGCGTCAGCGACAGCGCCGGAAACAGCGTAGAAAGGTTGTACCAGAAGATCAGCTGTACCAGTAGCGGCGTGCCACGAAAGAACCAGATATAGAGTCCGGCAACGCCGCGCAGCAACCGGTTCTCGGAGAGCCGCCAGACGCCCAGCAGCAGACCGAGCAGCGTGCCGAGTACCATCGACACCACTGTCAGCCCCAGAGTGACCTGCAACCCTTTAAGCACGGATCCTTCAGTAAACCACTTGAGCACCACCTGCCATTCAAAGTTAGGATTGGTCGCCACCACCCACAATAGATTGGTGCCGATCACCAGCACTAAAATCCAGCTGATCCAGCGTCCGTAAGTGGGGGCGTTGCGAGCGAACGCCACGTCGCGCAGCTGTGCCTCGCCTCTGTCACCGCTGTGCAGATGGCGCGGCGGGCTCATTTGCTGGCCTCTTTCGCCAGATTCAGTCCGGGTGCGGTGGTCATGTTGCCCTCAAGCTGCCACTTTTTCATGATGGCCGCATACGTCCCGTTCTGATACAGCTCTTTGTAGGCATCCAGCACCACCTGACCCAGCGGCGAGCCTTTCGGCACCACCGTGCCCTGGAAAATATCGCCAAAGCCGTTTTTCTGCCCTTTGCCCGCTAGCTCAAGCTGCCCTTTCGCCTGATTAACAAAGTAAGTCAGCGGCGCCTGTGATGAGAAGAACGCATCGGAGCGTTTAGAGCGCACCGCCAGAATTGATGAAGGCTGATCGGTAAAGGCCTGCACCGTCACGGCCGGTTTCCCGTCGGCCACACACCGGTCTGACTGCTTACGAATAACCTGTTCCGCAGAGCCAGCGGCCATAACGGCAATGCGCTTGCCGCAGGTGTCGTCCAGCTGATTGATTCTGGCCGGATTGCCCTTCTGCACGCCGAACACCACGAACTCCTGCACAAAATCGATGAAATCCACTTTCTGCTGACGGTCCGGATAATCACCAATCGGCCCAATCGCCAGCTGATAACGACCCGCATTGATGCCGGTGAGTACGCCCGATAAACCACTCACCGTCGCATGCTCGATCTTCACACCCAGCAGTTGTGCCAGTGCAGTCGTTAATTCGGCCGACGCGCCCTCCATTGAGTGCGGGCCATTCACAATTTCATAGGGCGGAAATGAACCGTTATTCACTGAAATCATTTTGCCCGATTTTTTGATCTCATCTGGCAGCCTGTCATGCAGGGCCTGGTCAACTTTTTGCACCGGAATAGCGTCGGCAGCCTGCGCCAGGGATGCAGTCAGCCCCAGCGCCACGATTAAGGCGGTTGCTCTCTTCGTCATAATGGATTCCTGGTTCAGCGGATCAGTTGAGTTCGGGACGGGCAAAGCGCCGGTTTTCCAGTACCGGCAGCACCCGGCGGGCATAGGCGACGCGCTCAGGATCGAGATCGGCAAACAGCAGCGCCGGCGATTCCGCCGCATTCGCCACCGCTACGCCCAGCGGATCGACCACCAGGCTGTTGCCGATATTGCGCGGGCCGCACTCCCCCACCGCCACCATATAGCAGGTGTTTTCCAGCGCGCGGGCGCGGGTCAGCAGTTCCCAGTGCATCTCTTTCAGCGGACCTTTAACCCAGGCGGCAGGCAGCACCAGCACCTCTGCACCATCCAGCACCAGCCGACGCGCCAGCTCAGGGAAGCGCACGTCATAGCAGGTCATTAATCCGACTTTCATACCCGCGACCTCAATCAGCGGCGGAATGACGTGGCCGGGATTGACCCGCTGCGACTCCTGCATCGCAAAGGCATCGTACAGATGCAGCTTTTCATAGGCGGCGATGATCTCACCGTTACGGATCGCTACCAGCACGTTGAGCGCTTTTTGCTCGCCGGTGGGAACGTGAATGCTCATCATGGTGGTCAGTGCATTCTGCTTGCTGGCGGCCAGCAGCTGGCTCAGAAAAGGGCCATCCAGCGGCTGCGCCGCCTTCAGCACTAAATCGGGGTCGGCTATATCACGTGCCAGCACCCCTTCCGGCAGTACCAGCAGATCGGCGCCACCTTCTGTCGCCCGCTGCATTAAGTCCAGACAGATACGGGCGTTCTCCTGCCATTCGCGGCTCACCGCAAATTGTCCCAGTGCTACTTTCATCATTTCTCTTCTCCCGCAGCGGCCGGAAACATTGCTTCCGGCGTCAGTACCTGGTGAGTCAGCCCTTGCTCATAGAGCTCGCGACCAAAGTCCGCAATCATCTTTCTGTTAACGCTAAAACCATTCTGATTCCAGTCAGCGGGCAATTCCTGCGCAGTGCGTCGCAAATCGTCCAGCAGCCACGGCGTGGTGTCGGCATATTTCTCTCTTTTCTGCATCCACAGCCGGTAAGAGCGATCGATGACCTCACTTAACGCCGCAGGCAGCCACGGATGCGCCGCCGCCAGTGCCGGTTTAAGCGCCAGAATGTGGATGCCCGGCACATAGCCGACACGATTAAAGTAGTCCCGCTCCGCCTGATAAAAATCGGTCTGCAGCTGACGTAATCCCGAACCAGGCAGGAAAAAGCCCTCCGGCATAAATGGCGTGAAGATGGCATCCAGCTCACCCGCCTGCAGCATCTCTATCAGCGGTCGTTCGTCAGGCGCGGGTTCAATGCGGCCCGGGCGGCCAAATCCCGCCAGCCGATCGACAATCGGATGATCGGCAGTAAGACGACCGGCATACCAGAACACATCATCGATTTCGACGCCTGCTTCACGCAGCACCGTGCGTGTCCAGGTATTGCCCGAATCCTGCCAGCCGGTGACGCCGATTCTCTTACCTTTCAGCTGCGCAGGCGTGGTGATGGGGCTGCTGCTGGTGGTGATAATGCAGCGCTGGCGGAAGCCGCGCATCAGGAAGTGTGGCAGGCCAAGTAGTGTTTCGTCTCCTCTGGCCCGGCCCTGAGCATAGCGGCTGAAGGAGACTTCGCCCGCGTCATAGTCGGGGCTGGTCGCCAGATCATTCACAAGTGTGCCGACGCGGTCGATCTGCAGTTCAAAACCTTCTGGTCTGATATCGCCCAGCGCCAGCGGGGTGAAGTAGTCCCAGTCGCGTACCGCCAGTCTGATGAGTAGCCTTGCCATGATCTCTCCGTTTACGCTGCACCGTCGGGACGGGGCATAAAATAGTGCTTGAATTTGATACTAGATCCGGAATACTTACCTGAACAATCATTAATTTGTTACTGAACAAAGTATTTTCTTATGACAGAGAGCGTCGACCTCAACTGGTTTTGCAGCCAGATAAAATCGCCTTCAGTGAAAGGCATTGCACAGGCAGCCTCCGCGCTGATTCGTGACGGACAGATCGCGACAGGTATGCAGATGCCTGCGGTGCGGGAGATAGCGGAGCAGCTGGGTGTCAGCCCGGCAACCGTTTCTGCTGCCTGGGCGCAACTCAGAAAGCAGAAAGTGCTGGCGGGCAAGGGGCGCAGTGGTGTCTGGGTCAGTAGTAATACGGTGATGCCGCGTCCGATTCGCTTTGAGAAGATCGGCAACTACGGTGATAACATCCGCGCCGATCTGACCCTCGCCGCGCCCGACCCCGCCCTGCTGCCTGACCTGCAGCGTGCGCTGCAGGCGGCCCTGCACTCACCGCAGCTCAACAGCTACACCCGTGAGGCGATTTCCGCGCCGCTGCTTCAGGCGATCGCGCCGCGCTGGCCCTATGCTGCAGAGGCGTTTCTGGCGACAGATGGCGGTTTTGACGCGATGAATCTGCTGGTGCAAACCCTGGTCTCGCCGGGAGACCGCGTGATTATTGAAGATCCGACCGCGACCCGGCTGCTCGATATACTGGATAACGTCGGCGCAGAGATTCTGCCGCTGGCGTGTGATGATCAAGGCCCGCTGCCAGAGGTTCTTTCTCTTCTGCTGGAGCAGGCACCGGTAATGTTGATCTATCAGCCCCGCACCCACTCGGCCACCGGGAACAGCATCAGCCCGGCGCGACGTCAGGCAATGGCGCAGGTTCTGCAACAGAGCAACACACTGATCGTTGAGGATGATGGTATTGGCGATCTCTCCGCGGAGGCGAGCTGGAGCCTGGGTTCAATCTTTCCTGAACGCACGCTGCACGTCCGTTCGTTTTCCAAAGCCTATGGACCGGACCTGCGGCTGGCAGTGCTCTCTGCCACCTCGGAGATGGTCAGGCGCATTCAGTCATGGCGAAATTTTGGCGTCAGCTGGACCAGCCGCATTCTGCAGGATGCGGTGGCGTGGCTGCTGGAGGATGAGGAAACGCAACGGCAGATCGCCACCGCACGCGCGACCTACCGGCAACGGCGTGAAGCGTTGCTCGCGGCGCTGGCACAGCGTGGGCTTGATCTTCCGCTTCGCGACGGATTAAGCCTCTATATTCCGGTGACTTCAGAGCAGTTTGCCATGATCACGCTGGCTGCCCGCGGTATTGCGGTCGTGCCAGGCGAGCGCTGTCGGCTCGGCCCAACCCAATTTATTCGCGTCAGTATCGCCAGCCTCAGGGATGAACAGCGGGAGATGATTGCCGGGGCGCTGGTCATCGCCAGCGGACGGGAATTTAACTCGCTTGCAGATCTTTGATGAGATAACAGGGGGATTCAACATAGCCTTCACGGGCGTAGAACTGGTTCGCCTTGAGACGTGACTGATGGCAATGGACTTCCATGCGATCGCAGCCACGACGAGCCGCCAGCATTTCGGCATGCTGAATCAGCTGCTGGCCGACGCCTTTACTGCGCTCACCTTCTGCAATGCAGAAATAGCTGATGCGGGCGAAATCACCGGCCAGCGCCAGCTGAGGAATAAAATGTAAGGAGAGAAACCCCAGCACCTGACTGCCATGTTCAGCCACCAACAGCGCTTCACTGGGATCGCTGCATAACTGCGCCAGGCGCTGTTCAATAAAGCTTTCAGTGCCGCCGTAGCCTAACTCGCTCAGTAATGCACTCAACGCAAAACTGTCTTTCAACTCTGCCTGACGTATGTTCATCCTGCCTCCTCACTCACCGGGTTCTGTCGCACAGTTATATAGCGTCGCAAGCCAAAAAGCTGCATCTCGGGTTGTTATAAATATGTTACGGTTATTTAGTGTGAACCGCCGCGCAGTTTGTGCGCCAACACGCCGAGAGTGAGAGTACGACAGGGGGGATGAAGCGCAGATTACAGCCATAAAAAAACCCGCCATAAGGCGGGTTTTTAGAATTCTGACTGTTAACTTACAGACTGATAACGTTAGCAGCAGATGGGCCTTTAGCGCCGTCGGTGATTTCAAACTCTACGCGCTGACCTTCAGCCAGAGTTTTGAAGCCGTTGCTCTGGATTGCAGAGAAATGTACGAATACATCTTTGCTGCCATCTTCAGGAGTAATGAAACCGAATCCTTTAGATTCATTAAACCACTTAACGTTACCTTTGATCTTAGACATCTATATTACCTTTACATGAAAAATGGACACTAAACTGTGTCGGGGTCTAGTACAGCAATTGCTGAGGGATTTGTCCAGCATGATTTGATGAAAAAGTGATAAATATCGACATTCTGTACATCCATCACACTTTCCTGCTTTTCGACTTGCGAAACATCGCTCAACGCGTATCAGGCGCAGAGCGGGTATCGGTCGCTAACCTGCTGGAAACGAAACCCTTTTTAATTTTAAGCGGTTATGTTACTGACGTTAAAAAGAAAAATCTGATTAAGATATATTCCTGTTCTTAATGACGTTTACGCCGCTAAAAGGACATTTTTTTTCTATCATCCAGACGGTAAGTCCCATGACCTTAAACCCGTTTTTCTGCTTTTTCAGGCCTGCGTCCTGCCAGTGGCTATTTATTGTACGATAAATCTTAAATTCACTGGCGCAGATCCCGCTCCCTCGCCAAAAAAAATGAGTCGGCTATGCCATTATCATCAGTCATGGCAGGCTATTCGCGGATATTTTAGCCAACAACTAATAAACACTGATCTGGATCAATGAAATACTTTTTAGTGGCCGGATGCGCATTTGGCAACAAACAATCAAAAGCATAAGAAACTACTTTTCTTATCGCAGTGCGAAATAATATTGCCGCGCAATAGATAAAGTCCGCTTAACCGGTCAGGCACAGGCATCCGTTAATGCTGAGTAAAAGGAGGGGGAGACACAGGATGGTGATGAAGATACGTTGCGGTCAATGTGGAAGCGCCCGATTCGTTTTTACTGATTACCGCGAGGGCCAGCGAAACTTTCATGGTGCCTGCTGCGCATACTGTAAGAAACCTCTGGGCTCACAGGATCTGCTGCCCAATACGCCGATGGATCCCATTACAGACGCTCTGTTGGCCAGCCAGAAAACATTGCGGGCACCTGATTAGGTGCCCGCTGTTGCTAAAGCGTTAACAGATATCAGAAAATCAGTTTGAACACCCCTGTCAGGGTCAGTAAGCCCACGATAAAAATGATCGCAATAATCCACAGAATAATTTTCATTTCCTTTCCCCTCACCAATTAAACACTTTTCCTGTAAGCATTATAGACAGGAAAATGCGCCCTGCCGCTTCACTTACGGCTCAACTGGTCATAAGTTCATCAACCCTGAGCTTTATTTAAATTCTGAGATAACGATCGCAACACCACTTTTTAACGGCTCTCTTTCTTCGTTTTACAGAACACTCCTGGCTAAAATTTAGGCGGCAAGGCAGGCCTCAAGAGTGATGAGATTGAAAATGAGTCGCGAGGAGATCTTATGAGCACGATTAATACCAGCATGGGCCGCTACAGCCTCAAGGCAAAAAACAGCGGTAACCACATCAAAGGGACTTTCGCCATCAACGATGAAGGCGGCACGCAGCTCTCTCTGCAGGAGTTTGACGAGCACTACCTTGATGATGTGGTGAATAACGTTATCTACCCCGTTACCGGTGGCAACCGTGACATTGCACACGCGCTGCGGGAACAGATGGTGAAAGCCGGTTTTGAACCGCCTCATTAACGTGGCAGATTCAGACTGAATCTTCTCTGTCAGGCCGCACCTTGCGGCCTTTTTTATGCTGTCTGTCCCGCACATCCCGCCTTTCCGGTTTAACCGGCAACAGGGGCAGCAAGCGCGACGGGATGTTCAAAGCTCAAAGAGGCAGCGGGAGAGACGCGAAAGCAGAGAGCCGCTGGCAGGCTTGCCAGCGGCCAGAGGTTAAATCGCCCAGGAGAGCAGCAGGCAACCCACCAGACCACAGACCGAAATAATGGTTTCCAGCGCCGACCAGGAGCGGATGGTTTCGCCAATCGTCAGGTTGAAATACTCTTTGAACAGCCAGAAGCCCGGGTCATTAACGTGCGAGAAGATCACGCTGCCGGACCCTACGGCAATGACCATCAGTTCCGGGCTGGCGCCGCTGGTAACAATCAGCGGTGCCACAATTCCCCCGGCGGTAATGGCCGCTACCGTGGCAGAACCCAGAGCAATACGCAGCACCGCGGCAATCGACCAGGCCATAAAGATTGGCGACAGCTGAGTAGAATGCATCATGCTGGCAATATATTTATCCACGCCGCTGTCCACCAGCACCTGTTTGAAGGCACCGCCACCGCCGATGATCAACAACATCATGGCGATGATTTTGATCGAGTCGGTCAGGGTATCCATGACCTGTTCCATCGTGCGACCGCGATTCAGTCCAAAGGTGAAGATTGCAATCAGCACCGCAATCAGTGTCGCCATCACCGGGTCGCCAAAGAACTCCGCATAGGGCAGCAGCACATGGCCTTTAGGCAGCAGCATCTCTGCCACCGCACGCAGCGCCATCAGCACCACAGGTACCAGTGCCGTCCAGACGCTGACGCCAAACCCAGGCATTTCCGCCTCGGTAAAGGTTTTCGGGTTATAGAGACCCTCAGGAATCGGTTTGTCGATGCCTTTCAGGAAGCGGGCGTAGACCGGACCCGCCAGAATCACCGTAGGAATACCCAGCAGCGTACCAAACAGCAGCGTTTTACCCATGTCAGCGTTAAACAGCGTCGCGATTGCGGTCGGTCCAGGATGCGGCGGAAGAAAGCCGTGCGTCACTGACAGGGCAGCCGCCATCGGCACCCCGACATAGAGCAGCGGCACACGTGCCGACGCCGCAACGCTGAACACTAGTGGCAGCATCAGTACAAAGCCGACTTCATAGAACAGCGCAAATCCGACGATAAAACCGGTCAGCACCAGCGCCCACTGAATATGCTTAGTGCCGAATTTTTCAATCAGGGTGGTGGCAATACGCTGCGCACCGCCGCAGTCGGCCAGCAATTTACCGAGCATGGCACCAAAGCCCATGATCAGCGCCAGGCTGCCCAGTGTGCCACCCACGCCCGCTTTGATTGAGGTAATCACTTTATTAACCGGCATGCCCTGCATCACACCGACCGCCAGCGCCACCAGGATCAGCGCGATAAATCCATTAAGCTTAAAGCGAATCATCAGCAGCAGCAGTAACGCGACGCCAATCGCCACATAGAGTAATGGCATAGCTTTTCTCCACCTTGTGCACTGAACATCATTCAGTGTCGGTTTATTATCATGATCCCCTGAGGGCTACAAAACAGTGCGCTGTAAGATGTTTACACATCCCGACAAACGCTGTTACCGATAACATGTTAAGGGTAACATCAGCAGGAAAGCACCACCCCGCCGGGGGTGAATTTCTGTTTTGCGAAGGTGATCAACTTTTTGCCAATGCGTTATCAGAAAGTTTGCCAGTCCCGGCGCCTTGCTTTTCGTTACACTCAGATTTTAGCGAAATGTAAAAAGGATGCGCTGGTGAGTGAGAACCTGAGTGAGCTGTACAGTAATCAACGAACCCTCTTTGGCCGGGGCAGCCTGGATAAACTGGTGCCGCTGCTGGCCGCCCGGTCACAGCCTACTCTGCTGTTTTGTGGACAATCTTTTCTGCAAGGCCCCGCATATGCCCGGCTAAAAGCCGGACTCAACGATCATATTATTGGCTATGAAATTGTCAGTCATGAAGCCTCACCCGCCGAGATTGATGGCTGGGTTGCGCGCTGGCGCGGTCATGTCGATCGGGTCGTCGCGATTGGCGGCGGGAGCGTACTGGATGCGGCGAAAGCATTTAGCGCGATGGTACAACACCCGTTGCCAACCGCCCGCTATCTGGAAAAAGTGGGTGACACCGCGGTTCAGCCCATCACGTTGCCGCTGATTGCTATCCCGACTACCGCCGGTACCGGCAGTGAAGTGACGCAAAATGCGGTAGTGACTGACCAGCGTGACATTCAGATAAAAGCGTCACTGCGCCACCCGGTCTTTGTGCCGGAGGTGGCAATTCTCGATGCCGATCTGCTGAAAGGTGCGCCTGACCGGGTGCTGGCAACCTGCGGTATTGATGCGTTTACCCACCTGTTCGAAGCGTATCTCTCCGGCAAAGGCAACCTCTTTACCCGACAGCTGGCGCTGACCGGCCTGCGTCAGTTTGTTCAGGCCTGGCCTGCACTTAATCGTGAGGATGCTGCTGGCGACGCGGCACGGGAAGCGATGATGATGGCGTCGTGGCTGGGCGGTGTCAGTCTCAGCAGTGCGGGTCTGGGAGTGATCCACGGTATTGCGGGGGAACTGGGCGCGATAAAGCCGTTCCATCACGGTGAAGTGTGCGGACGTCTGCTGTTTCCGTTCCTGGATCTGTTGTCCGACAGCGAACAGCCACTGCAGCGTAAGCTGATGGCGGAACTGCACCCGCAGCTCTTCAGCGAAACCACGGACTCACCGGCGCAGTTTCTGAAACAGTGGCTGCAGCAGCAGGCGATCACCCCATTCTGGCAGGATGGCCCTTCACTGAGCCGCGACGAGGTGGAGTGGATTCTGGCGCGTGCCAACAGCAAAAATTCGCTGGTGAATTACAGCCGCGAGCAGATGCAGATGATGATCGCGCAGGCTTGGCAAATCACGGCGTGATCAGGAGCCGCGTTGCCCGCATTCGCTGACCAGGCACAACCGGGCCTGCCAGCCTCGCCCGGCTTTGCTGCTCCTCAGCGCTATCCTGTTGCACCCGCTCTCTGAGCCAGGCGGCTGGCTGAATCACGGGGCTAACCGCCCTGGCTTAATCGCAGCGCCAGACGGCTAAGCCTGCGTGGCGCTAAAAGGCCCCTCACCTGCCAGCATCTGCTCAATCACCTGCAGCACGCCCTGCTCGTTGTTAGAAGGCGCGGCATAGCGTGCCGCCTGTTTCACCCGCTGTGGCGCGTTGTCCATGGCAAAACTGAAGCCAGACTGTCTGAGCATCTCCAGATCGTTACCGCCATCACCAAAGGCCAGCACCTGGTCGTGCGCGATCCCCCAGCGTTGTGCCAGCAGATCCAGACCGTGCGCTTTATGATTCCCCGGCACGATCAAATCCACCGAGCCGTGACCGCTTGAGGTCGCTGCCACTCGCCCCTGATGCAGACGTTCAATATCCGCCATCAGTGGCTCGATATAGTCATCAGAGAGATTCAGCGCGAACTTAAACAGCCGGTCATGCTGCACCTCATCCAGATGATGAATCGGCTTCAGCCGGTGACAGTAATGGCGCATCTTCTTCAGCCAGTTCTCTTCCATGCCGTCGAAGTACCAGGCGCTCTCCCGGCCACACAGCAGGTAACGCAGACCCGGATAGTCGCCGTTTTGCAGGGTGTCGATTACCGCGTCAACATCGCGGCGTTCAAAGGCACCGCAAAACAATTCCTCATCACGATCGATAATCCATGCGCCGTTTTCGGCTACAAAGGCGATATCGCTGGCGATCTCCGGGAAGAAGGATTTGAGCTGGTAATACTGATTGCCGCTGGCCACCACAAATTTGATGTCACGGGCGGTGAGTTGCTGATAGAAGTCGAGAAAGCGGGATCGATTGTACTGCTTGTTATCGTCCAGAAAGGTGCCATCCATATCTACCGCAACCATCTTAACCGTCGTCATCATGACTCCTTACACAGGGAATTTTCAGCGTGGAGTGTCAGGATAGCCGCTGGCGCGGCAAAACGGAAAGAAAGTGGGATGGCCGCAGCCATCCCCTGGGGATCAGTTCAGGGCGCTGTTCAGCACCAGCGCGGTAATTACCCCGGTTGCGGCAGCAATCAGCACATAGTTGCCGTCGATGTTTGCCCAGTGATAACCGCGCGGCGGTTCACGCAGACCACGTTCATGCCAGTCGGCTACGCGGTAATGGTCGCCGCGGTACGCCTGCGGGACAGGATGCCCGCGACGGAAGTCGTGTCCCTGCCAGGCGAAATGGTCGCGGTCATTACGTGCCTCTCTGCCCCGACCGTTGTTGTCCTGATCCGGGCGATGATTGACGCTGTCATGACGGTTGTTGCCACGCTCCTGATTCTGGTCAGAACCGCGATTGTCAGCACGATGGTCACCGTTCTGATGCGGCACAGGCTTGCGGTGCGCGTCATCACGATCGTCTGCCCGTGAGGCCTGAGAAAAGAGTGTGCTGCATGTCAAAAGTGAAGCGATAAGCGTTAATGTTGTTTTTTTCATGATACTGCCTCCGAAAATAACGGCTGTTCAGGCACCGTTGATCGGCATCATGGCAATAATTGTGGCGGGAGACATCTGTAAAAGTCTTAAAATCCGGTAACTTACACACTATTACGCTTGCTTAGCGCTTTCTTAACACAGGACATGCGATGACAACGTTGCTGACGCAATCCAGAGGTTAACCGGGCAACCTGCGCTGTCTGAAAATCACGCTCTGGTTGACGGATGATGGCCGATGAAAAGTCAGGATGCTGAAACGCACCCTGACATTTTTGCGGTTATGGCGTGCTGAGGATCACTGGCGCATCCGGTAACCCGGTAAAGTGCGTCACGATGTGGTGGTAATCAGCCGTCGGGTCCAGATCGCGGAACACTTCCGGATAGAGATCTTTTGCCAGAATTTCCATGCCGATAATGTTGTAAGGGTGATTATAGAAATGGTGATAAACGCCATACACCCGCTTCTGTTTCACCGGTTCGATCTGCTCCAGACCGGTGCGGCTCTGCAGGCGGTTAAAGGTGGCGGTCACGTCGGTCTGACTGGCACCGTAACCAAACGGCAGCACGTTACTGTTCGGGCGTTTAGAGCCGGTCATGATATAGACGTCCGGCTTCATGGCGATAATCTTCTCCAGCGACACAAATCCTGAGCTGCCGGGCAGCAGTGCAGAACCGATATTCTTGCCACCGACCGCTTCCACCAGCGCGCCCCAGCCGTTATGACCGTGGGTAAAGCAGCAGTTGTCGCTGTTACCGGCAATCGGTTCAATAAATACGGTTGGCTTGTGCGGTACCTGCGCAATCTTCTGCTGAAGCATCTGCCAGCGCTGCTGGTAAAAATCGGCGTAAGCTTTCGCCTCGGCTTCGCGATTCAGAACGGTGCCCAGCACTTTCACGCTCTTCAGGGTGTTCTCTTTCGGATGAAGTTCAACATCAAGGAACAGCACCGGGATATGGAGATTTTTCAGGGTAGCAAGCACGCCTGACTGCGTCAGGGCCGGTTTGGCGCGCAGCTGCGCAATCATCAGATCGGGCTGCTTCGCCAGCACGCTCTCCAGATTGACCTGCCCCTGATCGTTAAAGCCCATATCAACAATCGATGCCGCCTGCGGCCAGCGCTGCTTCAGCAGGTCCCAGGTCTGGGTATCCTGCTTTTTCGGCAGGTTGTTCCAGGCAACGACACGCTGAAACGGGTTCTGGCGATCCAGTAATGCCAGCGCCATCACGTCACGCCCATCCTGTAAAATCACATGCTGCGGCTCTTTTTGCAGCGTAATTTTCTGACCATCCATATCGGTCACCGTGACCGGATAGGTGGTAGCCGCACAGGCGGTTGACAGTAAAAGTGTGGTGGCAGCAACTATCCCGATTTTCATTTTTCTCCTGTCCTTTTAGGGAATAATAATTATTCGCGTTAACTCTACCATGCTGATAAGTACCAAATGTAACTATTGCTAACCAGATGCGTCTGAGAGGCGGCATTAACAACGCGGCAGCGGGCTTAAATCAGGGAGCGATATCGCTGAATACGTGGAGGTGCACGGAGAGAATGGCGAAGGGCGGGCAGAATGGCAGGCGCATCCCAGGGGGATTGAGATGCGCCTGTTGCGCTAAGTGTTACTTCACCAGCGAATAGAAGATTGCGGAGATGGCAATCAGTCCGATCAGCACGACAAACAGATTGCTGATATGTCCGCTGTACTTCCGCATCGCGGGTACCTTCTGGATAGCGTACATCGGCATCAGGAACAGAATCATCGCAATGACCGGCCCGCCAAGCGTCTCAATCATGCCGAGAATATTGGGGTCCAGCGTTGCCACCAGCCAGGTCGTCAGCAGCATAAAGAGTCCGGTCAGGCGATTCAGTCTGGCGGGCGCGATGGTTTTGCCGCGACTGCGCAGCGCCTTATTAACCATGCCGTTAAATCCTTCGCGCGCACCAAGATAGTGACCGAGAAACGATTTCGTGATCGCCACAATGGCAATCAGCGGTCCCAGCCAGGCGATCATCGGCACCTTAAAATGGTTCGCCAGATAGGAAAGAATGGTGATGTTCTGCGCCTTGGCGGCGTGTAAATCTTCAGGCGACAGGCTCAGCACGCAGCTGAAGACAAAGAACATCACCGTCACCACCATCATCAGGTGCGAGCAGGCCAGAATGCGCGAACACTTTTTCTCTGCGGCATCGCCATACTCTTCCCGCTTTGCCAGCGCGAATGAGGAGATAATCGGCGAGTGATTAAACGAGAAGACCATCACCGGAATCGCCAGCCACAGCGTCATCCACAGGCTGCTGCCCGCGGGCTGAACGTTCAGGGTCGAAAGCACAGCGCCGTGCCAGTGCGGGATCAGATAGCAGGCCATCAGCATCAGCACCGCCACAAAGGGATAAACCAGCACGCTCATCGCTTTGACAATCATCTTCTCGCCGAAACGCACAATGGTCATCAGTCCGACAATCAGCAGCAGCGACAGCAGCACACGCGGTGGCGGCACCAGGCCGAGCTGATTCACCATCAGGCTCTCAACCGTGTTGGTGATCGCTACGCTGTACATCAGCAGAATCGGGTAGATAGCGAAGAAATAGAGCAGCGTAATCAGCTTGCCCGCACCAACACCAAAATGCTCCTCGACCACCTCGGTGATATCCCCGGCCGGATTTTTACCGGAGAGAACGAATCGGGTCAGGGCGCGGTGCGCAAAAAAGGTCAGCGGAAACGCCAGTATCGCCATGATGATCAGCGGGATCAGCCCGCCGACGCCAGCATTGATAGGCAGGAACAGCACACCCGCCCCAATCGCCGTGCCGTATAAACCCAGCATCCACATGGTGTCGGTTTTACGCCATCCCGTATCGACGTCACTCTCAAGCGCGCCCAGCGTGCCAGTTTGCGTGGTTTTCATCAGATCTTCCGTTTTAAAAGCCGCCAGTAACCTGAGCCGTCAGGCAGGCAAATGTCCGCCCCACTCTGCGCCTCAGCTGCAACCGGATCAGTCAACGTGATGCTGACCCGCCCGTGCATAGGTAATCGATTGCGTGCGCCACTTTTTACACTACCTGACGATAAAAGTTCAAGCCGTGCAGATAAACACGCATGGATTGCTGAAAAAACCGTCAGGTTGTGCAAAGTGACTGCGCGGCGATCATGCCATCTTTGTGGCAGTTTTACCGCCCCTAAAAAGGTGATCCCTGTAACGGTTCAGCGCAACGGGCTACGCTTAAACAGATTCTGTCGCGATCACGCCGACAGGTGCACTGGAGAAGAGAATGAAAATTGCCTGCCTCGGATGGGGATCGTTAATCTGGAAAGCTGGCGCACTGCCGGTGGCCAGTCAGTGGCATCATGATGGTCCTGAGCTACCGATTGAGTTTGTGCGCATCGCTGACGGCGGCGAGCTGTCGACCGCGATCTGCCTTAACGCCAGCCCGGTGCCGGTGTACTGGGCCTGGCTGAATACCGCCTCACTTGAGAGCGCCTGCCGCGCATTGCGCCTCCGTGAAGCCATTCCGGACAGCCGCATCGATGGCATCGGGATGATGACGGTGACAGCGACCTCAGCGGGACCACTGGCAGAGTGGGCTAAGACCAAAGGCATAGAAGGTCTGATCTGGACCGGTCTGCCTGCCCGCATGGCGGGTGTCGAAGGCCAGATCCCGACGCTGGACGACGCGCGGCACTATCTGCAGCAACTCACCGGTGAAACGCGTGAGCATGCCTGGCACTACATCGAACAGGTTCCGGCACAAATCGACACGGTTTATCGTCGTGCGTTTGCCGACCTCGCTCTCTGGCAACCCGAAACCCGAGCCGTAACGGTCGCCACAACGCAGGTTCAGCCGCCCTGTCAGCCCGGCTGAAACTGACCAGCCTGCTGCACCGCTCTGCTTACTCCTTAAAGGATTACTACACTTCAGGCAGGTTTCGATTTCAGGTTTCCTGAGTCTTTCCCGTGCGTGGCCACGCCTTCTGGTCTGGCCGCCGTCCCCTAATCATCAGGAGATGAACAGATGAAAGCATTAACTTATCACGGCCCCCATAAAGTCAGCGTCGATAACGTTCCCGATCCCGGTCTGGAAGCCGCAGATGACATTATTCTGCGTGTGACCGCCACCGCTATTTGCGGTTCAGACCTGCACCTTTACCGCGGCAAAATCCCCGGTACCGGGCACGGAGATATCTTTGGTCATGAGTTTATGGGCGAAGTGGTTGAGACAGGCAGCGCAGTGACCGCCGTGGCCAAAGGCGATCGGGTGGTGATCCCGTTTGTTATCGCCTGTGGCGACTGTTTTTTCTGCCTGATGAGCCAGTATGCTGCCTGTGAAAATACCAACAGCGGACGGGGTGCCATCCTGAACCGGAAAAACATCACGCCGCCCGCAGCCCTGTTTGGTTTCAGCAAACTCTATGGCGGTGTGCCTGGTGGACAGGCGGAATATGTCCGGGTGCCGAAAGCCAATACCGGCCCGTTTAAAGTGCCGTCGGTACTGTCGGATGAGAAAGTGCTGTTCCTGTCAGACATTCTGCCCACCGCGTGGCAGGCGGTGAAAAACGCCGAGGTGAAACCCGGCTCCAGCCTGGCGATTTTCGGTGCCGGACCGGTTGGCCTGCTCAGTGCCGCCTGCGCCCGACAGCAGGGTGCCGAACAGATCTACATGATCGACCACAACAACTACCGCTTAAACTTTGCCCGCGAGCGCTACGGTGTTATCCCGATTAACTTCGATGAGATCGATGACCCGGCCGGCTGGATTATCGAACACAGCACCGGCAATCGCGGTGTGGATGCGGTAATTGATGCAGTAGGATTCGAGGCAAAAGGCAGCATGACCGAAACCGTGCTCACCAATCTCAAACTGGAAGGCAGCAGCGGTAAAGCGTTGCGTCAGTGTATTGCCGCAGTAAGGCGTGGCGGTATCGTCAGCGTGCCGGGCGTCTATGCCGGATTTATTCACGGCTTCCTGTTTGGTGACGCCTTTGACAAAGGGCTGACCTTTAAGATGGGACAGACCCACGTACACGCTTATCTGCCCGACCTGCTGAAGCTGATCGAACAGGGTCATCTGACGCCGGAAGAGATTGTGACCCACCATCTGCCGCTGGAAGATGCTGCGCGTGGCTACGATATTTTCGCCAAACGCGAAGAGGAGTGCCGCAAGGTGATTCTGGTGCCTGGCATGGCAGCGACACAGGCCACAATATAATTTCACAATGGGTCTGAAACGCTTAACCCTGGCTCCCCGGCTGTTTTCCGCCGGGGATCTCATCTCAGAACGGCTTGCGTTGCAGGCTGCTTCGCCACTCCCGCCTCTCCAGCAGATGTTCATCCGGCGAATCCGCCGTATCAACCTGACTGCTCTGCTCCAGCCATCGCGCACTGCGTGAATGGGGATGACTTTCGCTGATCACCTGTTGTGAAAACGCGCCAAACGATAACAGCAAAAACAGTAATGCACTGGCCAGCCTCACTTTCATACGCACACCTCTTTGGTAACGGTGCCGCTATGCTGCCCGAAGGGTTTTCATTTTCTGTCAGTAACAGGCAAAGTTATGTGGTAAGCGGGAACAAGCTGCGACGGGTTTAACCGCGGTTCAGGATAGTCCGTCAGCCCGGCATCATAAGTTTCCCGGCTAACCGTCCGTTTTCTTTCAGGAGAATGCTATTGAACCTCAATCAGTTTGATCAGCCGGTCGGTGAGGCTCTGCCCGACTGGCAACCGGTCACCAGACCACCCTGTATGCCACTCACGGGTCAGCACTGCCTTCTCCTGCCGCTAAGCATCGATCATGCAGAACCGCTATTGCAGGCATTTATGCTGGCACCGGATGATCGCGACTGGACCTGGCTGAGCGCAGAGCGGCCCGCCTCTCTGCCGCAGATGCAGCACTGGATTGCGGATAAAGTGGCGGATGCGGCCCTGGTGTCCTTCACGGTCTGCTCGCCAAATCAGCAGCCCTGCGGCGTGGTCTGCTTCGCCAGCATTGAGCCGGGACACGGCACTGTTGAAATCGGTCACGTCACCTGGTCGCCGCTGATGCAGCGCAGTGTCATCGGCAGCGAGGCGATTTATCTGCTGCTGCAACAGGCTTTCTCGCTCGGCTATCGCCGAGTGGCGTGGCGCTGTGATTCAACCAATATCGCATCACGACGCGCAGCAGAACGGCTGGGGTTCCGCTTTGAGGGCCGTTTTCGTCAGGTTATGACGCGTAAACAGCGTAATCGCGATACCGACTGGCTATCAATTATTGACCGTGAATGGCCAGATGTTCAGCGCGCCCTGAGTGCCTGGCTAAGTGCGGATAATTTCGCTGCCGGGGGACAGCAAAAGCGCCCGCTCAGCGCCTGCTTCGCCGACGTTAACCCGGCTGATGCAAACGCGACAAGTCCTGAACGCGGAGCGGATGCTGGCGATTAATGCAGCCGGCGCACGGTCAGTGCCGCGGACCAGCGCTGTCGCTGACAGCGCGGGCAGACAGCCTGCTGCTCAGCCTCAATGATCTGCGTCTGGCCGCAATGGGTGCAGGCATAGAGCGCGCTGACCGGCACAGTGCTGTAATCCTGCCGGTGCTCAGGAGGCAGTACGCTTAACCCGGCGCGCATCTCATCGTCATCGTAGAAATAGAGGCTGAGCTGACCATCGACCTCCACCAGCGCCAGCCGGATCTGCCCCAGATGCTCCACACCACTCTGCCGTAACTCCATATAAAACTCATCTTCGGAAATATTCAGACGATCCAGACTCTCCAGCACATACAATCCCTCTTTAATCAGGGTAATCACGTCGCCCTGAATAAGCCGTGAAAAGCGCGGGCTGTGCGCCGTCAGCCAGGTCGTGAAGCGGTAGAGCGCCAGCAAGACTACAAACACCATAATGACCGGCAGCACCGGCACATCATCGTAAAATGTCACATCACCGGACGCGGAACCCAGCGTCAGGATCACCACCAGTTCGAACAGCGACAGCTGGCGCACGCCGCGTCGTCCTGAGACTTTCAGAAAGGTGAACACCACCAGATAAGCGATCATGACCCGTACCACCACCTCAAACAAAAAGGTGGCCGGTTGATCGTTAAGTAAGAAACGGTGCCAGTCGAATGAGAACATAGTCTGTAAAACATCCTGTTTTAGGGGGCGCGCATCGTCGCATCACCCGTTGATGACCCGCTGATTCAGGCCAGTGATAAGTAAATCTTGTCGCCAGCCCGCCAAAAGGCAAGCGAAGCTGTAACGCGAAAGTGGGCGAGTCTGACCTCTCTGCATGTTGAGGAAAAGGTTAACAAAGCTGAAAATGGCGCTGACACTATTCACGCTACGCTTATCGGGCCGTTCGCAAAACCGCATGCTAAAACTTCCTGTTTCTGGCTGGATAATTTTTACCGCTGCGCTTTTTTCTTTTACTTCAATAAATTGCGAACCAAACCTTACTGCCTATACTTTCCAGTAAGGCTTCCGCAAATCCTTTCAACATCCAGAGAAGCCAGCCTTTTTCTGCCGATAGCGTCACTGGCCTATACCTGCTATCTCACTCGTCCACACCGCGACAGGCCCTGATGCCTGCAACTCAGTGTCTGTGGCTTATGGCATGGATCGCCCGTCCGTTCAGAGTGGTCAGATCGATCAGTCTGCAATGCATACCCTGACGCCCTGACCCGTTTCACGACGGCTCGTCAGCGGGAAGCGTGTTGCTTTTTTTCGGGAGATGCCATGACGCCCTTTTCCAGTTTCTGGCAGGCCGGCTACGAAGGTGCCGATCATATCAATCCTGCCGGCCTTGCGCTGTCGATGAACGATCTTAACCAGCATCAGGCGCGTGCAGCAGAAGATTATGCCGCGCTGGCCCCCTTTTCCATTCGCACAGTGCGCGAAAGCGTCGGCTGGCGGTTATGTGAGCACGATGGCCGCTATGACTTCTCGACGGTCGCGGCCCGGATGCAGGCCGCAGAGCAGCAGGGCATTCAGCTGAGCTGGACAATCTGCCACTACGGCTGGCCCGCTGGCGTCAGCCTGTTTGACCACGACTTTGTCAGCCGTTTCGCCGCCTTCTGTGGCGCACTGGCCCGCTTCCTGGCCCCCTGGTATCAGCAGGCGCCGGTCTACTCTCCGATGAATGAGATCTCCTTTGTCAGCTGGGGCATCTCGGTTGGGCTGTTCACCTGTGAGGCGATCCCTGAGGCGGATCGGGCGGATGCCGCCAAGCAGCAGCTGGTGCGCGCTACGCTGGCAGCCTGTGATGCCATCTGGCTGGCCGATCCGCGAGCGCGTCTGCTGCACTGTGATCCACTGATCCATATCGTGCCCGATCCCGCCGATCCGGCCAGCGACGTGCTGGCACGTGAGATGTGTGACACCCAGTATCAGGCGTGGGACATGCTGAGCGGCAGGCGCAACCCGGAACTGGGCGGCGCCCCACGCTATCTCGATCTGATTGGCGTGAATTACTACCACGACAATCAGTGGGAGCAGGGATCAAACCGGCGGCTTTACTGGCATCTGGGCGACAGCCGACGCCTGCCGCTGCATCGGATGCTGCAGCAGGTCTGGCAGCGTTATCAGCGGCCACTGCTGCTGGCGGAAACCAGCCACGTCGGCAGCGGACGCGGAAGCTGGATCCTTGAGATCGCCGCGCAGGTTGCGCAGGCGCAACTGGCAGGCGTTGAGCTGCACGGCATCTGCCTCTATCCGATCCTCGATCGTCCCTTATGGGAGGAGACGACTTTCTGGACCCGCAGCGGTTTGTGGGATCTCGATCTGCTGGGGGCCGATCCCTATGCCCGCCAGCTACAGCAGCCTTATGCCGACGCATTACGTCAGGCGCAGCGCTTTTTGCAGCACATCCACTCCTTAAAACACCCCTGTCAGGAGCACCCTATGAAACCACCTGTTCTCATTGTTTTCAGCCATTTACGCTGGGGATTTGTTTTTCAGCGTCCGCAGCAGCTACTGACACGACTGGCACAGCACTATCGCGTGCTGTTTGTCGAAGAGCCGGTCTGGCAGGCGGGGCCACAGGGTCTGCATCAGAGCTCGCCTGCCGCTAACATCACGGTGATCCAGCCGCATACCGACAGCGACGCGCCTGGTTTTCACGACAGCCAGATCGCCTCGCTGCTGCTGCTGCTGACGCCGCTGCTGGAGGAAGATGAACAGCCGCTGATCTGGTTCTATACGCCGATGGCGCTGCCGTTGCTGACCCCTTTTGATCCCTCACTGGTGATTTACGACTGCATGGATGAGCTTTCCGCTTTTCAGAATGCACCGCGCCAGCTGCAGCAGCGCGAATCCGCGCTGATGACCCGCGCCGATCTGGTCTTTACCGGCGGCACCAGCCTCTATGAAGCGAAGCGTGACAAACATGCTCAGGTTTACTGCTTTCCCAGCAGCGTCGATGCTATTCATTTTGAGCAGGCGCGCGATCGCAGCAATCGACATCCGATGCAGGATGCAATTCCGGCACAGCGTCTTGGCTATTACGGCGTGCTGGATGAGCGCATAGACCTGCCGCTGATTGCGGCGCTGGCGGACAGCCACCCCGAATGGCAGATCATTATGGTCGGGCCGGTGGTAAAAATTGATCCCGCCAGCCTGCCGCAGCGCGACAATATTCACTGGCTCGGCCAGCAGCCCTATCAGGCGCTGCCGCAGTTTCTGGCGGGCTGGGATGTCTGTCTGATGCCGTTTGCCATCAATGCCTCGACGCGCTACATCTCACCGACTAAGGTGCTGGAGTATATGGCGGCGCAGCTGCCGATTGTCAGTACCGCGATTATTGACGTTGCGCGGCATTACGCAGAGGAAGTCGCGGTGGCAGAGAGCCACGCGGAATTTATTGCCGCCTGTGAACAGGCGATGGCGATTGGTGCCGCAGAACGGCTGGCGCTGGCGGGACGGATGCAGGCAAAGGTCGATGCCACCTCATGGGATCGCACCGCTGAACAGATTCATGGACTGATCCAGCAGGCGCTGACGCAGCGTCAGCCCGCACTAAGTTCGGTCAGCCAGGGCAGCGCGCAGGCGAATATCACGCCGTTAACCCCATTGATGCTGGAGAGTGAAGCCGTGCCCTGCCTGATTATCGGAGCCGGGCCAACCGGGCTGAGCGCAGGTTATCACTATGGCGAAGGCGCAGTGTTGCTGGAGAAAAATGCCACGCCTGGCGGCTGGTGCCGCTCGATTGACGATCAGGGTTTTACCTTCGACTATGCCGGTCACATTATGTTCTCGCAGGACCCGTACGTCTTGCAGCTGTATGAGATGTTGCTGGGCGACAACCTGCACTGGCAGGCGCGTGAAGCCTGGGTCTACAGCGACGGCGTTTATACCCGCTATCCCTTCCAGTCCGCGCTGCACGGCTTGCCGGTCGAGGTGGTAAAAGAGTGCGTGCTGGGCGCTATCGAGGCGCGTTATGGCGAAACGGCCGCCGCCGCGGTGCCACTGGATCGGGCGCGGGCACGGCGGGACTGCTGCGCAGATGGCGCGATCCCCGATGAGGGCAGCAGCACAGGCGTGGTGGAAGGCGAAGAGGATTTCCAGCACTTCATTATGCGCACCTGGGGCAAAGGCATCGCGCGTCACTTTGCCCTGCCCTACAACCAGAAACTGTGGAAGGTGCCGCTGACCGACATGGAAACTTCATGGCTGGGCGGACGCGTACCGCTGCCCGATCTGGCGCAGATCATTGATGGCGCACTGCAACCGCTGGCGAAACCGGTTGGCCCCAATGCCCGTTTCGGCTATCCGCTGCGCGGTGGCTTCCAGGCGCTGATGTCCGGCTTTTTGCCGCACCTGAAATGTACGCTGGAAACGGACGCCACCCTGACCCGCCTCTACCCGCAGGCGCACGTCGCGCTGCTGGCGGATGGTCGCCACTACCGTTATGAGCAATTAATCAGCACCATGCCGCTGCCGGAGCTGATTAAACTGATGGGCGATGAAGTGCCGGAGAGTGTGCAACGGGCGGCGCAGCAGCTGCAGTTTGTCTCGGTGCGTTGCGTTAATCTGGGAATTGGCCGCGCTGACCTGACCGAAAAGCACTGGATTTACTATCCTGGCGATACGCTGTTTCACCGCATCTTTGTGCAGGGCAATGCGAGTCCGCACTGCAACCCGCCGGGCGGTTTCGGCTTAACCTGCGAAATCACCTATAACGCGGCCAATCCGCTGCCGCTGGCGGGGGATGCGCTGATTGAGCGCTGCCGTCAGGATTGCATCAGAGTTGGCATGATCACCGCGGACGATCCGCTGCTCTGTGCCTCAGAGGTCGATATGCCCTACGCCTACGTGGTCTATGACCATGCGCGCAGCGATAACGTGGCGCTGATCCGCCAGTGGCTGCTGACCCAGGACATTCATCTGTCAGGCCGCTACAGCGAGTGGGAATATTACAACTCGGATCACGCCTTCCTTGCCGGTAAACGCGCCGCCGAAAATGTCCGGCTGCAGCATGTCAGCGAACGGACGCTCGGCTGACCCGGCGCAGTCGCTACGAAAGCCGCTGGCTGCACTTCGCGGCTTTCAGCGACTGTAACTGCGTCAGTCGCCGCTCCGCCTTCTGGCTGGCATTGTATTTCGCAATGCCATTGCCCAGCCCGAAATCCCCGACAAAGCCCAGCACGGTCAGTGCATCGAACTGGCCGGTCTGCTCAATATCACTCTGCACGCTGTGCGCTTTCACCAGCTCCTGATCCAGCGCGCTGCAATTCAGCATCGCCGTCTCTTCCGGGGTGACCGCGGATGCCTGCGGATACTGCTTGGTGGCGCAGCCGGTTAATACCAGCGTCAGCAGCACGATTAAGACGCTCTGTTTACTCATTTTTCATTGCCTGTTTTTTATCCAGTTAATACTGTTATCGGCAGCATCCCCCGGGATCATGAGTCTCTGACCTACCAATAATGGTCGAAACCGCTACGCTAATGTAGGATTCAGCGCGCTGCTGTCAGTTGCAGCGTGTTACCTATAGGAAGTCACGCAGCGAACGCACATTGCCCGTTCATCACTTCTGCCAGACCTTTCAAAGAGTTAGCCAGCATGATGCTGTCATCAGCAGCGTTTAAAAAGCAAAGCCTGACCGATAATCAGTGACGAGGCAGCCGCATAAGCAAAGCCAGACACAGAAAATTCGCGCGTCGGGTTTATCAGAGTTGTTCGAGATGAGGTTTTTCCATGCGTTTTAAAGGATTGAACATCGGGTTTTTCATTTTGATTCTGGCTATTGCCACCCTCGGTTTTTTCGAGGTGCTTTCGCCCTATTTCTCGCCGATTTTATGGGCGGCGATTCTGGCGGTGATTTTCCATCCGCTGAAAACGTATCTGCGGGTCCGAATGGGCGAACGCAATGGCCTGGCCGCGTTGATTACCCTGCTCTGTATCTGTCTGATTGTGTTCACGCCGCTGGCTATTATCGCCTCATCGCTGGTGGTCGAAACCAACGCGGTCTATCACAAACTGCAGACCAATTCGGCGCAGTTCCCGGCGGTCTTCGCCGATCTGTTGCAGCATCTGCCGCGCTGGGCAAAACATTATCTGGCTGAAAATAACCTGGATAACGCCGAACAGATTCAGCAGAAGCTCTCCTCGTTTGCCCTTAAGGGCGGTCAGTATGTGGCAGGCAGCGCCTTTATCATCGGTAAAGGGACGTTCAGCTTCACCGTCGGCTTTGGCGTGATGCTTTATCTGCTGTTCTTCCTGCTGAAAGATGGCTCCTATCTGGTGCATCTGATCCTGGAAGCGCTGCCGCTCTCAACCTACGTGAAGCATCACCTGATGGTGAAGTTTGCGGCCGTGGCGCGCGCGACGGTGAAAGGCACGGTGGTGGTCGGTATTGTTCAGGGTATTCTCGGTGGGCTGGCATTCTGGTTTACCGGTATAGACGGCAGCCTGCTGTGGGGCGCACTGATGGCCTTCCTCTCTCTTATTCCGGCAGTCGGTTCCGCCATTATCTGGGTGCCTGCGGCGATCTTCTTCTTCGCCACTGGTGCACTGTGGAAAGGGCTGTTCCTGGTGGGCTTCTTCGTAGTGATTGTCGGACTGGTTGATAACATCCTGCGTCCGCTACTGGTCGGCAAAGACACCAAAATGCCTGACTATCTGATTCTGATCGCCACGCTGGGCGGCATGGAGATTTACGGCATCAACGGTTTTGTAATCGGTCCGGTGATTGCCGCTCTGTTTATCGCCTGCTGGAACCTGCTCTCCGGACGCGATAACCGCGAAAACATCGAAGCCATCGACGAAGAGTTTATCGAAGAAGGTAAGAAACAGTCCGATACCGCGGCAGAGGCTGCGGCTGAAGCGGCGGCGGCCTCCGCCGATGCGGCTGCAGAGACGGAAAGGAAAGTCTCTGCGTTAGCCGCCTCGGAGAAAGAAACAGCGGAAAAGAAAGCCTAATCCGCGTCAGCCATAAAAAAATCCACCTTTCGGTGGGTAATGCCAGTCAGTTAAGCGACAGGGGATAACGCAGTCTGGTGAGTATTGTTAAAAAGGGCACGAGAGTGAAGGCATGAGCGCCTCTGCTGCTGAAAGGGCTATCCGCAGCGCTGAGGCGTGACGGCGGGCCAGAAGTCCACGCCGGGAAGCG
>NZ_JALNPM010000065.1:0-222 GCF_024520875.1 Pantoea sp. Ft-CA_14
GTGCATCCAGGAGGATTCGAACCTCCGACCGCTCGGTTCGTAGCCGAGTACTCTATCCAGCTGAGC
Source organism: Pantoea sp. Ft-CA_14 (assembly GCF_024520875.1). Lineage (NCBI taxonomy): Bacteria > Pseudomonadati > Pseudomonadota > Gammaproteobacteria > Enterobacterales > Erwiniaceae > Pantoea > Pantoea sp. Ft-CA_14. The sequence continues at coordinate 67 of NZ_JALNPM010000065.1, forward strand.
TATGGATGCATTGGGGTCTATCTTTTGAGGTACAACTTTTTATGGACTTACAGAAACCAACCTGAGGATGTTACAAAGAATGGTGCATCCAGGAGGATTCGAACCTCCGACCGCTCGGTTCGTAGCCGAGTACTCTATCCAGCTGAGCTATGGATG
>NZ_JALNPM010000066.1:0-221 GCF_024520875.1 Pantoea sp. Ft-CA_14
CACTACCGCGTGGATGCCGCCACCGGAACGCTGACGCTGGTCGGCAGCGGTGACTTCATCGTCAACAGCTACACCAGTGGCAAGCAGTATAAGCCGGTCGGCGTGGCGCTGGATGATGGCGGCTACCTGCTTATCTGGGGCTCCGAAGGCGGCGACGGGGATGGCTCGGCCATCTACGCACAGCGCTTTGATGCGAACGATAACAGGGTGGGACGCGAGTT
>NZ_JALNPM010000067.1:0-221 GCF_024520875.1 Pantoea sp. Ft-CA_14
TTGACGTGATCGATGTCGGCGGTTGCGTCGCCGGAAAGGGTCGGCCGCGCGTCGTCGGTGACCGAGCCGCTGGCAATTTCGCCGGTGATCGCACCGACGTCGTCCGTCAGGGTGATGCTGTCGATGACCAGGCCCGAGGTCTGGTTATCCGGCGGCGTGCTGTCTGCCGGGCCGTCGATCACAACGCTGTTGCTGTTGCCCGCCTCGTCGGTGGCTTCCAC
>NZ_JALNPM010000068.1:0-208 GCF_024520875.1 Pantoea sp. Ft-CA_14
GGCGCTACGGCGTTTCACTTCTGAGTTCGGCATGGGGTCAGGTGGGACCACCGCGCTAAAGCCGCCAGGCAAATTCTGTCTCCGCGCCGCCCGTAAGGCCGCGCAGATATATCCGGTACAGGCTGAAAATCGTGTCTCTCAAAAACGCCTCTGGCGTTGTAAGGTTAAGCCTCACGGGTCATTAGTACCGGTTAGCTCAACGCATCGC
>NZ_JALNPM010000069.1:0-202 GCF_024520875.1 Pantoea sp. Ft-CA_14
CGTTTGAGATATTTGCTCTTTAACAATCCGGAACAAGCTGAAAATTGAAACGACGCAGCGCGTCATTCCTCCGTAATTAAGGGATGACAAAGCGATGCGTTCGAGTCTCTCAAATGCTTGCAGCACGCAGCGTTGTAAAACGCCTGTGGGTTGTGAGGTTAAGCGACTAAGCGTACACGGTGGATGCCCAGGCAGTCAGAGG
>NZ_JALNPM010000070.1:0-200 GCF_024520875.1 Pantoea sp. Ft-CA_14
CAGCCTGGTAGCTCGTCGGGCTCATAACCCGAAGGTCGTCGGTTCAAATCCGGCCCCCGCAACCAATACTTCTGCAGCAGTTTTACAGAAGTCACAATGTGAGAAGTAAAAGTAATAGAAGCAATACGGACGCGGGGTGGAGCAGCCTGGTAGCTCGTCGGGCTCATAACCCGAAGGTCGTCGGTTCAAATCCGGCCCCC